>JANMBZ010000106.1:0-2194 GCA_031360765.1 Chitinophagaceae bacterium | reverse complement strand
GGTTCCCCAGGCCTAATTTCGCCATGTCTTACAGGAGTTTCCTCATATAACAATCCTGCTTCAATTAAAAATCTCAGCATTCTATCGCCAAGCTTAATATCGGTAATACTGTCGCTTGCTATTCCAATCATTATATTTTTTTCGTTCTGTAATACTTTATTATCCTCCTTGATTTCTTCGCATACCTTTCTAAAAAATTGATACCCTATATCAATAACTTTTTTATATTGTAATAATTTTTGGCTGATAGATAAATATTCTGTTTCTATAAATTTAGCTTGTAAATCAATAACTGAATTAAACATAGCCTGAGCATTTTTATTGTTGTTTGACTTATAATTTCGTAATAAGCTAATAAATGCTCTGGGAACTCCAAAGGAGGCATATTTGAAAAGCTCTAAAATTTCATTTGCTACACCTGTTACATAAGAACTAAATCTCTTTATGATAAGGCTATTCATAAAAGAACTGTATGTATCATCTTCAACGCTTAACCAACACTTCACCATTTCTGCATCTTGTCCAACATGAAACCTAGGCCCATATTGTGTAGTTCCTGGGTACACAGAAGCCTTGGGTGAAATATTTTTGGTTTTTAGGCTCCTGAAAATATCAAAAAATTCTACTAAATAATCAGGCGTTAATGACAATGCAGCGTCATCAAGCATTAGTATTGCTCTATTACGATTAAGCTGTTCTGTTAATTTTTCAATTATATTAATGACTTTGGGAATTGTGAGAATAGATATCAATTCGTGATCGCTAAGTTGAGAAGCCTTGAGTTTCTCGGCTTTCTCTACAAACTCATTTATAATTTCCTTTGAAAATGATGTTTCATTTAATGAATAAGTATTTACATCATTACTCATTTCTTCTAGTACGTTATAACATCCTAATATAATCTTAGCTAACACCCACGTATGAAATATTTGAATTGCATTAGGAACTTTAGTCAAAAATGGTTCTAAATGATAATATTTGCTAAATGATACAAATATTGAGAGAGGTTTATTAACTTCTCTAATGCATTTAATATGTGCAAGTTTCATTTGGTGTGTTTTTCCTGTTCCACGAGGGCCTACAAGTAATTTTGCGCCAACACCATGTAGTTTTTTTTGTATAAAGTCAAAATGATTATTTTCTACATTCCATAATTCAAGGCTAGTATCATCTATATAATCAGATCGCTCTTCAAATTCTTTTTCTTCGTATACACTCATATTTCAAATATTTAATCAATGGAAAATAAGGCAAATTTTTCATTTTTAATACTTTATTTATATTGGCTATTTGACACCAGTATTCCCCCTCCAAATTAATAGATTAAAACGAAATGATAATGGGATTACTGCGGTAGCCTCTGGGCGGCTCTCAATTAACCTCCTGTTTCCGGCCTGTTCTTAATTATACGTTAACCGGTAGATTTTTGTTTCGCCACAATTTTGTAAAGCCGTAACTTTGCGCCTCACTCCACAATATGAGCGACGATATTAAACACGAATGCGGCCTTGCCTTCATTCGTCTTCGAAAGCCTTTCAGTTATTATCAGCAGCAATATGGCACTGTAATGTATGGCCTTAACAAGTTGTACCTGCTTATGGAAAAGCAGCACAACCGTGGCCAGGATGGTGCCGGTATTGCAGCCGTAAAATTAAATACTGAGCCTGGCTATCCCTTTATGCACCGGTTGCGCAGTGGTGCCAACCAACCCATTGCCGACCTGTTTGCACAAATTGGTAAAGAGTATTCTGAGGTTGAAAAATACCAGCCTGATATTAAAAACCACCCGGGCCTGATGAAGGGCCATCTTAATTTTTTGGGGGAGGTTTTGCTGGGGCATTTGCGCTATGGCACACAGGGTAAAAACAATGCTGAGTTTTGCCATCCTTTTATAAAACGCCACACCATACCGGCACGTAACCTGGCTTTGGCAGGTAATTTTAACCTGGTTAATACCGAAGAGCTTTTTGCACTGGTTAATAGTGATCCGGGTGAGTTTCAGCGCCAGAGCGACCTGGCTGCTATGATGGAAGTGTTGTATCATTTTGTGGTGAAGGCAGATGAGGCTTTTCCGGGAGAGATGGATATTGTAAAAGTTTTAAAAAAGGCTGTTCCTTTATTTGATGGTGGTTTTAATTTTAGCGGTATGCTGGGCAATGGCGATGCTTTTGTAATGCGTGATGCACATGGCATA
>JANMBZ010000038.1:0-26144 GCA_031360765.1 Chitinophagaceae bacterium | reverse complement strand
GGAATGGTACAATTTCTGGTCGGCCGAAAGAAAAAAATGGCATGAAAGTTTAGGAATACCTGCGGAGAAATTACGTTTTCATGATCACGTAAAGCTGGCGCATTACGCCGATGCTGCGATGGATATTGAATTTGAATTTCCTTTTGGATGGAAAGAACTGGAAGGTATTCACAGCCGCACAGACTTCGATCTGAAACAACACCAGGAATACAGCAAGAAGAAAATTCAATATTTTGATAATGATATTGATGCCACAACCAATAAACCATACGGTAACTACACACCTTATGTTGTTGAAACTTCTGTTGGTTTAGACAGGCTTTTTTTAACCATCATCAGTCTGGCTTATACAGATGAAAAATGGTTAAAAGAAGATGGCACCGAAGACAGCCGTGTGGTTTTAAAAATACCTGCAATGATAGCCCCAACTAAACTGGCTATTCTTCCTCTATTAAAAAAAGACGGCTTGCCCGAAATTGCAAAGCAATTGATGGATGATTGTAAAAGCAGTTTTATGTGCTTTTACGAAGAGAAAGATGCGATTGGAAAACGCTACAGAAGAATGGATGCGATTGGTACACCGTTTTGTGTTACGATTGATCATCAGACTAAGGAAGATAATACAGTAACTATAAGATATAGAGATACAATGGTGCAGGAAAGGATTTCACTTGCAGATGTGAAGAAGTTGGTGTTGGAGAAAATTAATTAACGCTGTTTTTCTTTTATCAGGTTAACAATATTTACCAAAAGTACACCAATAGCTGCGCCCAAAACAAGCAGAGTTAAAATATGAATTGGCCTGATACATTCAGAACCTTTTAATCTGAAGTAACTCATCGTCATTAAAAATATGGCGAAGGCAGGCATGATCAATTTGCGTTTGTTATCATTCATTTTTACTTTTTTACATTTTAAACCATGTCCTCGTAATAAGGGATTTCATCATGACTCACCGCTTCTTTTTGTTGCCAGTAAGCCATAGTAACCACATGCCCGTCGGGTGTTTTAAGTAAGCGGCCATAAATAGCATTGATGGTATTGAAGGTGTAATCAGTAACACCAACAGTAAAAGTTTCAGGAACAATAACAGGAGTTGGTTCTGCGGGGGGTGGTGCTTCTTCTCCCCGTCCGACCGTGTCATCCGGGCGGGCCTCAACAACTTTAACAACCGGTGCAGCAGCAACTTTTGGTGGCGGTGATGGAACAACTACAACTGTAAACTTATTATACTCCAGTAATTTTTTTAAGAAGACAAGTCTTTCAGGCGTAACATTCTTTTCCACGATGCCGCATTTAACGCCATTCAATTCTTCAAATTCGTGGTTCTTATTAATTGCCATAAAACTTTTTTTGATTTTTTACTTTTGCCTTTTATTAAGTCAGCAAACTAATGTAATCATATATCCAGCTCAATAATCCAACTAAAATAATGCCGGCGCTGCAAAGTATTAATGCAAATTTTGCAGAAGGTTCTATACTTATTTTATCCACCGGCAAATCATTTTTATCCATAAAAACAGAACGGATAACCCGTAAATAATAATACAGGGAGATGATCATATTCAACGCAGCAATGATTATAAAAAGATAACTACCTTTGGATGCACCAGCAGTAAGTAAAAATAATTTACCAAAAAAACCAGCTGTTGGCGGAATACCAGCCAGCGAAAATAAAGCCAGTGCCAGCACCCAACTTAAAAACGGATTGCTTAGATACAGTCCTTTGTAGTCATCAATATTTTCACGGTTGGCTTTGGCCGCAATGGCCGCTGCCACACCAAATGCAGCCAGGTTTGAAAATATATAGATCAATATAAAATAAACAACCGATGTTGTGCCTGCTGCAGAGTTACTGCTTATACCCACCAGAATAAAACCAACCTGTGCAATGGATGAAAAAGCCAGGAAACGCTTTATATTCTGCTGCCTTAGAGCAAAAAGATTACCGATGATCATGGTTGCAACGGCCAGTATGATAACTAAATTATACCAGGTTGCATGCATGGGTTGAAACACTTTGTAAAGCGTAGCCATAAAAATAAAAGCAATGGCCCCTTTTGATATAACCGATAAAAATGCAGTGGTAGCGATTGGTGAACCTTCATACACATCAGCGGTCCATAAATGAAAAGGCACAATAGATAATTTAAAGGCAAAGGCCGAAAATAAAAACACCAAAGCCAGTATTTGCAGAGGGCTTCCATCAAGGCGCAACGGGATTTCTGCAAAGCTGATAGTGCCTGTGGCTCCATATATTAAGGAGATGCCAAAGAGTAAAATACCTGAAGAGAATGCTGAAGACAAGATCATTTTCATCGCTGCTTCTGAAGATCTTTTTTTATCCAGATCAAAATTTGCCATGGCCGCAACCGGAATGGTTGACAGTTCCAGCGCCAGGAAGAACATCAAGAGGTTACCACTTGAAATCAAAAAGAACATGCCGAGCAATGCCGAAAGCATCAGCATAAAAAACTCGGGCATGTGTTCCGATTTTTTAAACCAAGCTCCAAACAATAAAGAGATGAGATAAACCCCCAGGTTTAAAATGTTTTTTTGAAATACCATCAGTGCAGAGGTTTGATACATGCCATCAAACAAACTACCTTCTGCATTAAAGAAAAAACCGACAATAAAATTCAGCAGTAACAAAATCTGTATCAGCAATAACATGGTCTCATTTTTAAAACCCTTTCCTATTTTAATAAACAGGAGCAGGAAAATGATACCGGTTAATACCAGTTCAGGTTTCATTAATGTCAGCATTTCATTCATTCAGTAATTATTTTATCTGCCAATTTTATTCATAATTATTTCAGCACCCGGACTTACCAGATCATTCAACCAAAAAGGTGCAACACCAATTGCAACAATTCCGGCTATCAAAATCAAAGCAGCCAGTTTTTCGTTCCAGGTTGCGTCAGTTAATAACTCAAACCCTTCCTTCAATGGGCCCATGGCAGTTTTAGTAACGGCTCTTAAAATATATACTGCCGTTACCACAATTGATAAACATGCAAGAATGGTTGCAACCCTTCTGAAGGCATCCGGATGTTGCCAGGAGCCCATAAACACCGTCATCTCTGCTACAAAACCACTCAAGCCTGGTAAGCCCAGCGAACATAAACCAACAATAAATAAAACGGTGCCGATAAAAGGCATCCGTTTTAATAAGCCGCTCATTTCACTTACCTGTCTGGTGTGTGTGCGTTCGTATATCATGCCGATAACAGCAAAAAAAAGTGCCGTCATTAAACCATGCGAAACCATCTGCATTACTGCACCTGTTATGGATGTTTTGGTTAACATACCAATACCCAACAAAACAAATCCGCAATGACTTACTGATGAATAGGCGTTGATGTATTTTAAATCCTGCTGCATCATAGTAGCGAAGGCGCCATATAAAATTGCAATAACAGCAAGTACAATAATGATTGTTGCATATTCTTTTGCGCCTTCGGGCATAATGTAAGTTGCCACCCGCAAACAGCCATAGCCACCGAGTTTCATAGAGATGCCTGCCAAAAACATAGAACCCGCAGTTGGCGCAGCTGAGTGACCATCAGGCACCCAGGTATGCAAAGGAAACAAAGCCGTGAACACACCAAAGCCCACAAATAATAATGGGAAACAGATCATTTGGGTTTGTATGGGTATATTAAGTTTTGCCAAATGCAGCAAATCAAAACTTTGTTCTTTGCCTGAAAAATAAATGCCGAGTAACCCAACCAACACGAGTGCAGAGCCACCCATTAACATCAGCGCCAATTTATTAGCAGCATATTCTTTTTTTCCGCTACCCCAAATACCGATGAGTAAATATTTTGGAATAACGGCTATCTCTAAAAAGAAAAATAAGATAAACAGATCGAGTGAAATAAAGAAGCCGTAAGCACCGAGGCTTAATAGAATAAGCAGAAAATAAAATTCCTTCGTCATTTTGGTAACATTCCACGAAACCAGTACACCGGCAATTACAACAAAAGCAGTTAATAATATCATAGCTACCGAAATGCCATCAACACCCAAATGAAAACTGATATTCCATGCAGGGAACCAGTTGTATCGTGTTTCAAATAACATTTGTGCTGTGTTACCTTCCACCCGTTGTTGGTTATAAAGAAACAACAGCACAAATGCCAATACAAGCTGCAATGCAGCACCAGTAAATGATACCCACTTTACCTGCACAGCATTACGCATCAGCAATACGGTTGCTGCAGTAAGTAATGGTAACAATATTAATAACGATAAATTCATGCGCTTTCTTAATTCAAATTATGTCCACCAGTAAATAAACAATAAAGCCAAACCAATAATGCCTGCTAAAAAATAAATAGCATAAGATTGTACTTTGCCTGATTGCAATCCTTTTATAGTTTCCGAAATATCTTTGGTGCCATTGCCAGTTGCATTTATCAAACCATCTACCACATTTTTATCAAACCATGCTGCCGGTCTTCCTATCAGGTTGAAAATTATTTTTTGGGTGATGAATATATAGATCTCATCAATATAGAATTTATGATACGCTGCTTTATATAATCCACTAAGCGATGCTGCAAACTTATCAGGTTTATTATTTTCTGTTTTATACATCCACATGGCAATAAAAATGCCTGCCAGTCCCAATGCAACCGGTGCTATGGAGAACTGCAGATGAAATGCGGTCTCCAGTCTTTTTCCATCTGAGCTAACAAAATGCCCGAAAGGAATAAAACCGGCAACAGCGGCACCAACAGCTAATAGAATTAATGGCATCATCATTGTAAAACCGCCTTCGCTTTTATGGGCACCATGCACATGTGATTCTTTATTCCAGAAAATGCTGAAATATAAACGAAACATATAAAATGCAGTTAAGCCAGATGTGATTAATGCTATCCAATAAATGGTTTGGTTGTGTTGATATGCAGCCAATAAAATTTCTTCTTTACTGAAAAAGCCGGCAAACGGCGGTACGCCTGCAATAGCAAGACATGCAATTAAGAAAGTGATGTGAGTGATGGGTAAATATTTTCTCAGCCCGCCCATATCTTTCATTTCGTTGCTGTGTATAAAATGTATAACAGCACCGGCACCTAAGAACAACAACGCTTTAAACATGGCATGTGTAAATAAATGGAACATGGATGCGGTGTAACCAAGTCCGTCTTCTCCACCATATTTTGAAACACCCAATGCAAACATCATGTAACCGATTTGGCTCATGGTGGAATAGGCAAGCACTCTTTTAATATCTGTTTGTGTGCATGCAATTAGCGCAGCTATCAATGCAGAAATGGCACCAACATAGCCAACCAGACTCATTGCATTTGGAGATGAAATGGCAAACACAGGAAATAATCTTGCCACTAAAAAAACACCCGCCACTACCATGGTTGCCGCATGTATTAATGCTGAAACCGGTGTTGGGCCTTCCATCGCATCGGGCAGCCAGATATGTAAAGGGAACATGGCACTCTTACCTGCACCACCAATAAAAACCAACACCAATCCCCAGGTTAAGGCAGATACGCCAATGAAAGATGCAGCCGCTGCACTTTTATAACCCACTGATTCAGGTGAGGTTAATGTTGCGATCAGGGTATTAAAATCGAGTGTGCCGGAATGAAAAGATAAAATTAATATACCGATCAAAAAACCTACATCGGCAAATCGTGTAACAATAAAAGCTTTTTTACAGGCGGCTACTGCACTTGGTTTGTCGTAATAATATCCAATCAACAAGAAAGAAGAAACGCCAACGAGTTCCCAGAATATATATATCTGGAAGATGTTTGAAGAGATGACCAATCCTAGCATGGAAAATGTAAACAGCCCGAGGAAAGCATAATAAACCGGAAATCGTTGATCACCTTTCATATAGCCGAGACTATAAATATGCACCATTAAAGAAATAAATGTTACAACCACCAGCATCATTACAGATATGGGATCAATCATTATTCCCATATCTATTGAAAGCGGCCCCTCCCCATGAACTTCGTTTGTTCCCTCAACCGGGAACCCCAGGAGGGAGGGAGAAAAACGCAGCCATTCATATTTAATCACAATTAATTTTTGATAAACACCATCTACTTTTCCGTACTCAAAAAAATACCCGTACGCTGTGTATAATGCCAGTACAGCTGAGATTAGTAGCAACGTAGTTCCAATAATACCGGAAGTGTTCTTAAAATATTTTCTCCCAAATATTCCAAGCATTAAAAAGCCTGCCAGTGGCAGTAAAGGGATGAGTGCTATGTAAGTTGCGTTCGGCATTTAGTATTTTAAATCTTCTGCATTTTCAACATCAATTGATTTATGGCTTCTGTAAAGATTTATTATGATAGCAATGGCAACCGCGGCTTCCGCTGCCGCAATGGCAATAATAAAAATTGTAAAAAATAAACCATCCATCTTGTTGTACCATAAATATTTATTGAATGCAATAAAATTCAGGTTCACGCTATTCAATATCAGCTCAATACTCATCAGCATGGTAACCAGGTTTCTTCTTGTAAAAAAACCATACACACCAATAAAGAACAGCGTGGTGCTGATGAATAGTAAATGATATAATCCGGGTTCAATCATGCAGACTCTGGTTTTGATTTTAATGCAATCACTATACAACCTATTAATGCAGCCAGCAATAAAATACTCACCACTTCAAAAGGCAATGCATATCCACCTTCTCTAACACCCAGCATTTGATTACCAATGTTGACAACAGTTGGTTCAATGGCTTTGTTATTAGTAGCGGTAAATGTATGTTGTGCCAGTTGCACCATCACTAATGCCAGACCACAAAATGCAGCCAATGCCGCAAATAGCTGTCGCCCTATGTTCTGTTTGGGCAATTCTTCTCCAGCTTGCTGTGTAAGAAAGATAGAGAAGATGATAAGCACGACAATGCCGCCCACATAAACAACAATCTGCACAGCAGCAATAAATTCATATTGCAGCCAGAAATAAATGCCAGCTATACCAATCAGCGTAAATAATAAATAAATGGCAGCACGAAATATCATGCGTGTGCTTACAGCCAGCAACGCACTTAATAAAGTAATTACTGCAAGCAAATAAAATATAATTGTTGATCCACTCATTATTCTATTCCTGCTCTGATTTTTGATTCGGGTTTATTTAAAATTTTTGTCAAATCAGCTCTGTTGAAAACACTGTGTTCAAAAGTCTGCGCCATTTTAATTGCATCTGTTGGGCATGCAATGATACACAGGTTGCACATGGTACACAGTTCCAGGTGATACACAAATTTATCCAGCGCTTTTTTCTTTTTGCCTTCGGGTGTAATATCAAATTGCGTAACAATTTTAATAGTGGCATTGGGACAAGCCAGTTCGCAGGCTGTACAACCAGTGCAGGCGTGTTCATTGTGCTCATCATGTATCAACACTACTTCTCCTTTAAATCTTTCCGGCAGGTTTAATGTATCCTTGTTATCAGGATATTGTTGTGTGATGATCTCTTTGTGATGCGTAAAATAATAACCGGTGCGGCGCATGCCCACCAGCAGTGATTTGATGCCACTGAAAATATCCTTAAAATATGCAACCCCCCAGCCCCCTGAAGGGGGAGTTTTGGAGTCTTTATTTTTTAAATCTTCACTCATTCTTTAAAAGTTATAAGCTATAGCTAAAATCTGTTTTGTTTTCTCCCCCTTTAGGGGGCCGGGGGGGTTAAAAATGCCACTTCAAAATTGCAATTACTGTTACCAATAATAAATTAAACATACTAATGGGTAATAAATACTTCCATTCCAGGTTTAGCAACTGATCAATACGCAACCGTGGGAACGTCCACCTGAACCACATAATCACAAATATTAAGAAAAACGTTTTTCCAAAAAACCAGATGCTTGACGGAATATAATCCATTACATGATTGAACGCCTGCCAATGACCGATATGAAAAGGCATCCACCCTCCTAAAAACAATGTAGCGCCAATGGCACACACAATAAATACATTTACATATTCCGCTAAAAAGAACAAAGCGAATTTCATCCCTGAATATTCTGTATGAAATCCTGCTGTTAATTCCGATTCGGCTTCAGCAAGATCAAAGGGTGCCCGGTTAGTTTCTGCAGTAACTGCAATAATAAAAATCACAAACGAAATAACAACCGGTATATGCCCTTTAAATATCCACCAGCCATCAGCCTGTGCGTAAATAATATCGGAGATGTTTAAACTGCCGGTTAATACCACAATGGTAAGTATTGATAACCCTGCCGATAATTCGTAACTCACTATTTGTGCTCCGCTACGCATGGCACCCATCAATGAATATTTATTATTGCTTGCCCAGCCTGCCATTAAAATACTGATGACCATCAGTGAGGAAACTGCCGATACATACAGCACACCGATGTTTAAATCCCAAAGCTGAAAATCTTTCGCAAATGCAATGGGTGCCATCAGCAACATGGCAACAACCATAGCAATAACAGGAGCCAGGTTAAATAAAAATTTATCCGCACCACCGGGTGTTAACCCTTCCTTCACCAATAATTTTAATGTATCTGCCAGTGATTGCAATAATCCTTTGGGGCCAACCCGGTTTGGGCCAAGCCTTATCTGCATCCAGGCAGCCACCCTTCTTTCCATCAATACCAAAATCAATCCCAGTATGGCAAACAAACTAATTACAGCTACGCCTGCAATAACCATCTGAAAGATTAATGACCAGGTTGGACTGAATGTTTCATTCAGCCAGTTTTGAATTGCAGACGATATGTTTGTTAAACTCCACATAAAAACCCCCTCCGCCCCCTGAAGGGGGAACTTTGGAGTATAATTATTTTAAGTTATTTTCAATTATTTTTAGGACTAATTCTAAATTATATAAAATTTCTTCTGTTGTAAACCTGACTACTTTTAATCCAAGCGATTCCAAATCTTTTTGTCTTATTTCATCTTTAATTTTGATGTCGTCCAAATTATGAATACTTCCATCTATCTCTATAACTAATTTCTTTGAATGACAGTATAAATCAACAATATAAAATGAAATTGGATGTTGCCTTCTGAATTTTGTTTCAGGGAAATATTCTTTCAACCTTCCCCATAAAATCATTTCAGTTGGCGTAACATTATTTCTCAGTTTCTTTGCCTTTTCAAAAATCAAATTCCCGGCTCCATAAAACATATTTTCTTTCATGTTCTTTCCTGCTTTCTAAATAAACTAAAAACCCTTGCAGCATCAGAGTCCAAAGTTCCCCCTTCAGGGGGCGGAGGGGGTTTTCTATCTGTCTATATCCGGTATCACTAAATCCAATGTTCCCATCATTGCAACTAAATCTCCCAGCTTGCTTCCTCTTGCCAAGTGATTCAATGCTGACAAGTTTGAAAATCCAGGCGAACGAAATTTTATTCTGTATGGTGTCATACCCCCTTCACTAACTATGTACACACCAAACTCTCCCCTTGCTGTTTCTACCCTTTGGTAAAATTCTCCCTTGGGTAGTTTTAAAACCGCTTTTGTTTTTGCCTGAAAATCGCCTTCGGGGATATTATCAATCAACTGTTCTATTATATGTATGGATTGGTGCAGTTCTTTTATCCGCACCATGTAACGTGCCAGTGAATCGCCATCCGTTTCAATGATCTCATCAAACTGCACTTTGTTGTAAGCATCATAAGGATATAATTTTCTGATGTCGCAGCTAACACCGCTTCCCCTGCCGGTTGGACCCGTACAACCAAAAGAAATCGCATCTTCCTTTGATAAAATACCAACGCCTTTCATTCGGTTAATAAAAATGATGTTGCCTGTAACCATTTCATCATACTCATGCACTTTCGATTTAAAAAGTGTAATGAATGCTTTTACTTCTTTCTGAAAATCGGGGTGCAGTTCCTGCATCACGCCGCCAGGCACCATATAGTTCATCGTTAACCTGGCACCGCAGGTTTTCTCCATAATATCATTGATGGTTTCTCTTTCACGGAATGCATGAAAGAAAGGGGTAAACGCACCAATATCCATCGCCATGGCGCCCCACCATAATTCGTGCGATGCAATTCTTGTAAGCTCTGCCATTATCACCCTTATTACCTGCGCTCTTTCCGGTACTTCTACCTGCAAACCTTTTTCCACAGTTAAAGCACAGGCCTGGTTATTTATATGTGCCGATAAATAATCCATGCGGCTGGTAACATAAATAAACTGACGATAAGTAAGGCTCTCACACATTTTTTCAATAGAGCGGTGTATGTAACCAAGATGCGGCTCAACCTTCTTAATAGTTTCACCATTCAATGTAATCACCAGGTGCAATACACCATGTGTTGCAGGATGTTGTGGTCCTACATTGATGATGAGATCGCCAGCCCCCCCACCCCCCAAGGGGGGATTGGAACCACTATTCAATATTTCAGTCTCTCTAAACATTAATACATTTTCTCAAATTTCAATTTAAGCTTAAATCTTCTCCTTACTTTCCCCTTGGGGAATCGAGGGCCTACAGTTTTATCATATTAACCGGATCCTCAAAATCCTTCCGCATCGGGTTCTTTCCTTCCCATCCATCGGGCAATATCAATAACCGCAAATCGGGATGATTTAAAAAATTAACACCAAACATTTCGTACACTTCCCTTTCGTGAAAATCGGCTGTCTTCCAGATATGACTTACTGATTCAATTTCGGGCTTATCTCTATTAAGCACAGATTTTATAACTATATTATTACGGAAAATTGTTGAGCTGAGATGATAAACCATGGTAAGGTTTGTCTTAAAATCTATACAGGTAAGGCAGAACAAATAATCAAATTGCAGACTTGCATCATTGCGGAGTTGTTGTGCCAGCGGCAACCAGTCTTTTGCATCAACAGTAATATTCAACCATTCACCTGTTTCATCAAATGTTGCGGCAGCAAGCAATTCAGTTAGTTTGGTTTTCAGTTCTTCGTTACCCATAGGCCTCTCCCTCGTTCCCTCTCCCAAAGAGAGGGAGGCCGGGCATTTTTTTATTGTTCAACATTAGTAATTAAGCATTTCAGCTTTTTGATTTCTTATTCAATAATCATTTTAATTATACACCCAGCTTAATCTGTTCTCTTGTTAAACCGGCTTTTATTTTTTCCTGTAAGCTTATCAGTGCATGCAACAAAGCTTCGGGTCTTGGCGGGCAACCGGCTACATATACATCTACTGGTATAATATGATCGGCTCCTTTAACTACCGAATACGTATTGTAAAAAAACGGACCGCCGCTGATGGCGCAGGCTCCCATGGCAATTACATATTTCGGGTCGGCCATCTGATCGTATAATCTTTTTAAAACAGGGCCCATTTTATTTACGATGGTACCCGCAATAATAATAACATCGGCCTGGCGTGGAGAAGCACGGGCTACTTCAAAACCAAAGCGTGCAAAATCGTATTTGGCAGAAGCAACAGCCATCATCTCGATACCGCAGCAACTGGTTGCAAAAGTGAGTGGCCATAAGGAGTTTGACCGGGCCCAATTGATCAGTTCATCAATCTTACCCAGTGCTATATCCGTACCGCCAACGTTATGAACGTTTCCCGGAAAAGAGCCCCCCCCGCCCCCTAAAGGGGGAGCTTGGAAAGACTCTGAATTATTTAAAGTATCACTCATTAATTTATAAACTGTGTTTTTATTTCGCTTCTGTCTTCTCCATAATTAGTTCCCCCTTCAGGGGGCGGAGGGGGTATTACATCCACTTCAACGCACCTTTTTTATGTGCATATAAAAAGCCCATAAATAATATAAAAAAGAAAATAACAATTTCAATCAAAGCAATCCAGCCTGCTGCTTTTGCAACAACAGCCCACGGAAAAATAAAGATTAGCTCTACATCAAAAATTAAAAATATCAAGGCAAATAAATAATAGCCCACGTTTAGCTGTACCCATGTTTTACCGGTTGTAGGAATACCACATTCATACGGCTCGGCCTTGGCTGCATTTTTGGTTCCTTTAGTTACAAGACCTGCAACTAAAATAGCAATTACCGAAAAAGCAAGTCCGGCAATAATTAAAACAATGATGGATGAAGCGCCCATTGTGATGTTTTATTTAGCAATCGAATTAATTCTTCCAAGTTAGTGAAAATAATTACACGAATTAAATTGAATTACACGAATTAAAACAAATTCGAGTAATCAGTAAAAATCTGTGTAGCAAAACTCTTTATCAATGCTTACCCGTATATCTCCACATGAATATCCTTATCAGTATAACCCAAATCAAGTATCCGTTGCTTCGCTTCATCAATCATTCCACGCCAGCCGCATAATAAAAACTGAGCCGGTCTTTTATCATTGCAAAGCTCTTCGTAAATGCTGTGTACATATCCTGTGCGGCCTTCCCAATCCTCCCTTGATAATGTTGGAATGTATGTAAAGCCTGCAAGCGATGCTTCGAGCTTTTTCATTTCTTTATAATAAAGTAAAGTATCTTTTGTACGGCAACCGAATATCAGCGTAATATTTTTGTGAGGGATATTTTTAGAATGGATATGCTGCACCATGCTGCGGAAAGGGGCAATGCCCGTACCAGTGCAAATTAAATAAATGTCCTTCTCTATCGGTTCTTTTAATGTAAACACCCCCTGTGCGCCACGAAATACTAGCTCCGAGCCGATTTTCACTTCATCAAAAATATAATTGGTGCCTGCGCCATTTTTATCAAGTACAATTATGAGCTCAAAAACATTGGTGACATTGGGCCAGGAAGCGATGGAATAACTACGCATCCGTTTATTTAATTTTTCGTGAATGGGAAGATCGAGCGTTACAAACTGACCGGGAATAAAATCAAACGTATCAAGCTCCGGTACTTCAATCCAATATCTTTTGGTGACTGTGGTTTCATTTTCTATGCGTATAACTTTTCCTTTGCGCCACGGTAATAATGCCATTTTTATCGTTTGCGGAAAGTTACAGAAATAAAAAGCTTCCGTAAAAATAAATTACGGAAGCAGTTATTTTATTGGTGATTTTATTGAATAATTATTTTCTCTGTGTGTATAGATTTATCTGTAAATATCCGTAGCTGGTATGTTCCCTTTGCTATGCCGGCAACATCAAGTGTGTTACTTCTTCCCTTTAACGTAAATAATTTTACCAGCCGGCCCGCCGCATCATAAAGTGCAGCACTCGTTACATTACCGGTTGATGAAATAAATATTTTATCGCCTGAAACCGGGTTGGGATAAACAGTAAAATCATCCGCAGCATTATCAAAATTAATTTTTCTGATGGGTGAATAACGGAAGCTTCCATCTATATCCATCATTTTTAAACGGTAAAAATTTAAGCCTGCTAAAGGCTGATTATCGGTAAGATTGTAATTATTTTTATTGCCGTTGTTAAAAGCAGGTACATTTCCAATTGCTACATAAGTAATGCCATCTGCACTCCGCTCTACAATATATTTAGCTGCATTGATTTCATTATCTGTTGTCCATTGTAATAAAACTTTTTTTGTTTGCTTAAGTGCTTCAAAGCTGAGTAGGTTTACCGGCAAAGACTGGTTACCATTTACACCACCGTTGTTTAACCAGAATTCACTAAAACTGTTTACCGGAAACTCAGCATAATAGCCATTATCGTAAGGAATAATTTCTGTATTGGCCGGCAGAATATATGCATAAACTCCACCTGTATTATCTGCCAGTGTTCCATTTTCCTGCGCAGCAGAACCACTGTATTTGGTTACACCCAACTCATAAGGATCTTTGGGTTTGCTGCATGCGCCGCATCCGGTAGCTGCCAACAAACTTTTTGCTTCTGCATCTGTAAAATAAAAACGTACCGTAACATTGGAAGCTGGTTGTGTACCTGGCCTGATAACAATATTTCTGTTTAAATAATATTGATAGTTGGCAACCCGTACCGAGCCCGAGTAAGGATAAACATCTACTGTTGTATTGCCCAGGTTGTTTCCATTTGCATTGATAGATGCTATACGTGTTGCACCTGAATTAAAATGCACCCAGTTACTACCATTTACGGTTTGCGTTATTCCGGTTATTGCTGTGCCTGCATACACGGCAGCCTTATCAAAAATATGTATGTCATCAATACCAACTCCTTCCAAATTATATCCTAAATCGCTGGTAAACACAATGCGAAAACGTACAATGCTGTTTGTGGGAGGAATATTAAAACTGGCAACATGCCATGTTGTTAAGGAAGCCCGCCATTGATTTTTTCCGGTTGCATCATTATACCAGTTTGTGCCACCGCCATTGGTTCCTAACCGGCTCCAGGTTACACCGCCGTTTACAGAATATTCAACCCAGGTAAAATCGGCCGGTACGGCATCTTCAATCTTAAAAATATGACTGAAAGATAAAACCGGTTGTGTTAAACCACTTACATTATAACAAGGCGAATAGAGATAAGATATTTCATTGGTGTTATAGTTGCCTGTTAAATTAGTTACCCATGCTTTGGTTCCGTTAGCCGCTTTGTTAATGATGGTTTTTGCAGGTGTGCCCCATTGCCAGCTATTGTTCTGCCCTTTGCTGTACCAGCTTCCGGTGCCGCTTTCAAAACCTTCGAGGTATGGAAACGTACTGATGACAGGAGCTGTATGCAAACTGTAATTTAAAACGCTGTCATTGTCTCTGTAATTATCTGTTGCCTCATACACCCAGAAATTAAAATTATAATCAGAATCGGGCAACAGGTTTTCGGGCAGTGCAAAAGTTTTAGTTGTAAGTCCGGGTGCTAATACTGCGATGGTTTCCATAACGGTTGCGCCTCCGTTTACATTATAATAAACCGGCACGTTGCTAAAAGTTGTGCTGCTGTAATTTTTAATTTCGAAAGATATTGCCTGATTACCTGCAAGGCCGCAACCTGAAACTGATGGAGAAATAATCCGGTTGATGCTTATATCATTTGTTGCTTGTTTTATCCCTACATCATCAAAAGTATAACCATCATCCTGATCAACAATCGGGTAAGGATTATTGGCTGATGTATTTCCCTGCTGGCTGAATTTTATCTGAAAGCTGCTGCTGATGGGCTGTGCAGGCACCACCGTATCAAGCACATCGTTCATGTTGATGATGGCATGTTTGTACTCACCTAAAGCAGCCTGATTACTTACCAGATCATAAGCAAGTACCCACGGTTTGTTATCGGCACCCCGTATCCATACTTTATTATTGGGGTTATTATCGTTGCCGTGATTTTTATAATAAAAATCTAACCGTAACTGCTGGCCGCTTACATAGTTGCCCAGATTATAAGTCATCAACAGGCTATCGGTTGTAAGGGCTGCGTTGTAAGGAAACTGATCTAAAGTAACTGCTTTGCTGCCACTAAATGCAAAACCCGAATTTACAAATGTACGGGCACGGCCACGTACTGAATTGGTTTTAAAATCAACCCTGTCAATACTATCGAGGCCTGTTGTATTTAAAACATAATCTTTTGTCAAAGCATTTTCAAACCCATCCGCCACAGGCAACGTTAGCAAAGCATTGGGTAAATGCTTTATAGTTACTGTTGTTGTATCATCTGCAAGCTGTGTATCGCCCGCTCTTTTAACCCATGCCTTTATTGTGTACATACCGGGTGCTGCAAAATTTGCAGGGGTTACAAATGTATATTGCCTTGTTGTCAATGGGGCTATGACCACAGCACTTGTTTCCATTACAGTTGTACCACCGTTTATCTGGTAATACAAATCGTAACTGCCTGTTGTTGCAACATTATCGAGATTACGAATGGTGAATTTGATTTGTTCAGCAGCCGTTAAAGCAGATGTGGTAAACTGCCTTCCGGTAACCGGTGCATCAATAGAAGTTGCTTTTAAATTATTATCAAAAATGGATAAAGTACAAGCCCCGGTTGATGGCAAAACAGACCTCGATACCGATCTCCTACCATTAACAATTCCGTTTTTAGCACTAACTCCAAACCAATAAGTTGTTGTATTGTTAAGGCCTTGTATTAAATATGAATTGGTACTTGTAGTGCCAATAATGGCCATGGTATCGGCTTTCAACTGCCAGATATTATAAGATGTTGCACCGGGAATAACCGGCCAATCCAATTGTGCAAACCCATCACAGGGTATTGTAGCGGTAACTACCGGTTGACCAATTACTGTAAAATTATAAGGACTTTGGCCGGTATAGGCAGATGCATTTCTGCTGACTCTAACTTTATAATTATTACTTACCGTTGCTGGAACCACCCAGTTGTAAGACTGTGCATTTGCCGGCACATTATTATCAATCACATTCCAGGCTGCGCCATCAAAATACTCTACGGTAAAAGTTTTTGTTTCATCACCGTAAGCATTCCAGCGAATAACTTCTAATTCGCCCGGCACTATTTTTTCATCTCCAAACGGATACTCAACAGTAACACCGTTCATATCCATCTGATAAGTTATAACATACTCCTGCGGGCCATATGGCAGTGCAAATGCATTTACATTTATTGCATAATTACCGGCAGCCGGTGTATCAATTACCACCTGCTCAATATTGTTTCTTCTGTCAACCCCTTGCACGGCAGTATCATTTACATTGGCTGGCGAAGGGTTTAAAATTAATGGTTGATGTGTAATATTACCCGGAGTTACAACCGTTAAATCAAAATCGTTTATCAATTGCGTTGCTGCATTTGGCGCTGCAGCAGTATCGTTCCAGTACAACATCACTTTTAAACGCCTTACTCCCGCAGGCACTGTAATGCTGTTTGTTGAGGGCGTTGCCGTGCTTATATAAAAACGGTTATTTTCAATTGTTTCAGCAGCTCTTCTTGCATTTAAATTTCCAAAGCCAAAAGTAAAATCCGGACCGGGATTACCTAGGTCTTCTGCAGTATTGCACAGCACAGCTTTTATTAAAGCAGCCTGTGGCACTGCACCTGCATTTAGTTTTCTGTACTGCTCATTTAATAAAGTTGCAACACCTGCAACAATGGGCGAAGCCATGCTGGTACCACTGCTGAAACCATAAGTAAAATTATGCCTGGTGGAAAATACATTGTAACCCGTAGCCATAATTTCTGGCTTTAACCTGCCATCGTTAACCGGTCCACGACTGCTAAAAAAAGATGCCCCATAGAGTGTATCCACTGCACCAACTGTTAAAACATTTTTGGCAACCTGGTAACCCGATTTTATGGTGGCAAAGTTTATGGGATATGGAGAGCAGGTAATACCGCCATCGTTACCGGCAGCAAAAACGTGCAGCAGTTTTTTATAATCGCCGGTTTGCTTATCAACATAATTACTTACCGCATCATACGCACCTTCGCCGGGGCAGCCTGCATCTGCATTGGTGTACGAATTGTTGGTAACAACCATATTATAATCAGTAACATAAGTGGGCGCCGCAGTAATTATATCACTAAAATACTGGCTTATAATAGTTGCCCGTGGTGCCATACCATTGTGTTTAGGATCAAGCAAACCTGCACCGGCAACTGTGCCTGAAACATGAATGCCATGAAAGCTTAGCGGAACCGGTACACGGTTTATAACCCTGCCGGTAAAATCGAGTGTTGTCGTTGCAATCTCTGCGTTATCGCCTACACCCACTGCAATTCCTTTACCGCTTAAATTTTTTCCGGAGGGAGACAGCAAACCTGTTACAGCATGTTTGCCAATACTTTTATAATTTAATTCCTTATCGGTTAATGTTTGTAAACCAACATAACTTACAAATGGCAATGTTGCTATGGCATCTACTTTATCAATATCTGCCTGCACAAAAACCACATTCGTTTCTGTAAATTTTGTTGGCGCAATCAATGCGCCGGCTTTTTCAAGTTCAGCAATTACGGTTGCTCTGTTTATAGAAGCATAATAACTGACAGCAATTACTTTTTGATTTTCTTTAGTGGCTGATTTCAGAAAATTTGCAAAGGCAATATCTTTTTTATAAACTGTGGGAATGTTGTTGATGGAAGTAATTTCAAAATTGGCAGCCTTTGCAAAATCAAATGAATTGTTTATAGTCGCCAGGTAAGCATTGCCCGGTAAATATGTTTGTAGATCACACCCGGCATTTCTTAAAGTATTTTGAACCTGCAGTGATGGTAATTTTGAAAACTGAACCAGCACATAATAGTCGTTATTAAAAAAAGAA
The DNA here is from genome assembly GCA_031360765.1 of Chitinophagaceae bacterium. Classification (GTDB taxonomy): domain Bacteria; phylum Bacteroidota; class Bacteroidia; order Chitinophagales; family Chitinophagaceae; genus Ferruginibacter. Next base: position 8,040 of record JANMBZ010000038.1, on the reverse strand, counting down.
GTCTGAAGATTTTCTTTTTGAAAATTTTGCTTTTGGATATTATTACCGGTAATAAAATTGCCTGCCGCAAAGCGAACCGGCACATCGTTATTTTGTGCAGTTGCGGTAAACCCACACGATAAAAGCAAAAAGTAAAAGCAGTAAGAATAGAATTTTTTCATTTGGTTAAATTACCGTTGGATTTTATTTGGATAAATTTTCTCTGTAAAAATATACATTAAAACATGTATAAGCCAACACTGTTAACGTTTTTGCTGCCTTCTTATTGCTATTCCTTCGGTTTCTTTTACAGGGTTTAATCATAATGCTTAAAACCAATTTTATTTCTCCGGGCCGGTTTAGCATCTTTTTCTATCAATTCCTTAAGTACAGTAAAAATATTTTCAATGTCTTTGGTGTTTTTTTCAGTATTTCTGTTATTATTACTTACCTCCTTTTCAAGCTTAACCAATTGCAACAAAATTTCTTTATGTGTTAGTGCATATTCCCTCATCTTAACAAAAACCCTTACTACTCTTAGATTTACTTCTATGGCTGTTTTACTATTTAAAATACATGATAGCATCGTTACGCCTTGTTCAGTAAAACAAAAAGGTGTTGCACCGCCAAAATAACTTTTAGATGGTATCACATTTTGTGATACCATGGCATCAATCTCCTTATTTGTCATCCCGAACATAAAATCTTTTGGAAAGCGCTCCATATTTCTTTTAACTGCTTGTTTCAACACCCTTGTTTCTATGCCATATAATTCAGCAAGATCCCTGTCAAGCATAATTTTTTCGCCACGTACAACATAAATACGATTCAGTATTTTTTGTTCCGTTACCAATGCCTGCACTTCTTTCTTTACCATCTTAACTAATTTACATGTAAAAATAAACATTTATAAGATGGTATCACAAAATGTGATACGGGGCCAAATAGATAATATAAAACACTTTTTGAACCTATCTTTGCCTTACGGATGAACCTGGAAATGCTGTTGAACGGATATTTGCAAGACCCCCGCTGTTTTAAAATAGTGGACAGGATTACTACATCTAAACCCCAACAAATTCAGCTTGCGGGCCTCCACGGAAGTGCGGCACCATTCATCGTTTCAGCAGTTTTTAAGCATGATGCTGCTTCGCAATTAAATCACCTGATCATCCTTCGGGATGCCGAAGAAGCCGCTTATTTTCACAACACTTTAGAAAACATTACCAGTGCGCTGAACCTTTTTTATTTGCCGTCTTCCTTTAAAAATAAAAAGAATTACCGGCTGCTTAATGCCAGCCATGTAATGCTGCGTACCGAATGCCTTACCCGTTTTAGTAATCCAATGGGCGATAGGGTCGGTATCATTGTAACCTATCCCGAAGCTTTATTTGAAAAAGTAGTGTTGCCTAAAACACTTTCGGCAAACATCATATCTATAAAACAGGGCGACACCATAGACAGCAACAGCATTTACGAAAAGTTTATCGGCTATGGTTTCACACGTACCGATTTTGTGTACGAGCCGGGGCAGTTTGCGGTACGTGGCGGTATTTTGGATATTTATTCTTTCGGCAACGAAAAACCTTACCGAATTGAGTTGTTTGGCAACGAGGTTGACAGCATCCGTATTTTTGATCCGGAAACGCAGTTGAGCGAACGCAAATTGTTGCAGGTAAGTATCATCCCCAATGTGGAAACACAGTTCGATTCGGGAGAGAAAGTTTCCATCATGGAATTTTTACCGGAGAATATCGTTGTGTGGAGTGAGGACTGGAATTTTATTAAAGAAAAAATAGATCAGCAGGAAGAAGATCTGCAATTGTATTTAGAATTGCTGAAGCAGAACCCGGTAAGCAATATACAGGCAGATGACGATGAAACTTATTTATCAAAAACTGATATTAACGAAACTGATTTTATTTCTGCAAGCGTTCTTGAAGATGAAATAAAACAGCGGCATATTATTGAGTTCGGTGCCAAAGCAAACTTCGATACGAGCAACCAACAACGATCAACGATCAACTTCGCTACCAAAGAACAACCCTCTTTCAACCGCCAGTTTGATCTGCTGATAAAGAATTTAAAAGAGTACGAAGCAAAAAAATACAATATCTACCTGTTTGCAGAAAATCCAAAACAGTTGGAAAGATTGCATGTAATTTTTACAGATCTTAAAGCAGAGATAAATGTAATCCCCATCCCCACTTCTATTCACGAAGGGTTTATTGATGATGACCTGAAAAATATTTGCTACACCGATCACCAGATATTTCAGCGCTATCATAAATACAAAGTGAAGCAGGCTTTCAGCAAAAACAAAGCACTCACTTTAAAAACACTGCGGGAATTACAGCCTGGAGATTATGTAACGCATATAGATCACGGAGTTGGCGTGTACAGCGGCTTGCAGAAGATTGAAGCCAATGGTAAAATGCAGGAAGCAGTACGCATTCAGTATAAAGATGGCGATCTGTTGTATGTAAACATTTCTTCGCTGCATAAAATTAGCAAGTACAGCGGCAAAGAGGGCAGCGTACCTAAAATGAATAAGTTGGGCAGCGATGTGTGGAACAAACTGAAAGACAAAACCAAGCGCCAGGTAAAAGATATTGCAACCGACCTTATAAAATTATATGCCCAGCGCAAAAGCCAGGAAGGCTTTGCACATGCACCCGATAATTACATGCAAACCGAACTGGAAGCCAGTTTTATTTATGAAGACACCCCCGACCAGGGCAAAGCTACTGAAGATGTAAAACGGGATATGGAAAAACCATCTCCCATGGACAGATTGGTTTGTGGCGATGTTGGTTTTGGTAAAACAGAAATTGCTATACGTGCGGCTTTTAAAAGTTGCTGCGATGGAAAGCAGGCTGCGGTGCTGGTACCAACTACTATTCTTGCTTATCAGCATTATAAAACTTTTGGTGAGCGGTTAAAAGATTTTCCGGTAACGGTTGATTTTATAAATCGTTTTAAATCGGCCAAAGAAAAAAAAGAAACCTTACAAAAAGTTGCCGAAGGAAAAATTGATATCATCATCGGTACACATGCCTTGCTGAGCAAAGATGTAAAGTTTAAAGACCTGGGCATCATGATCATTGATGAGGAACAGAAATTTGGTGTGGCAGCAAAAGAAAAATTAAAGCAACTGAGAACTACTGTTGATTCTTTAACGCTTACCGCTACACCAATTCCACGAACATTGCAATTCAGTTTGATGGGTGCCAGAGATCTGAGCATCATCAACACGCCCCCGCCAAACCGGCAACCCATACAAACTGAGGTAATGGTTTTTAATGAAGATGCCATCCGTGATATTATCTATTACGAAACCGAAAGAGGCGGACAGATTTTCTTTATACACAACCGGGTAAAGGGTTTGGCGGAGATGAAGGGTTTGATACAAGGCCTTTGTCCTGACATTAGTATTGCATACGCACATGGGCAAATGGATGGTGACGACCTGGAAGATACCATCCTGGATTTTATGGATAAAAAATACGATGTGCTGGTTTGTACCAACATTGTGGAGAGTGGTGTTGATATTCCGAACGTGAATACCATCATCGTAAACAATGCACATCAATTCGGTTTGAGTGATCTGCATCAACTGCGGGGAAGGGTTGGCCGCAGTAATAAAAAAGCATTCTGTTATTTATTGGCACCACCTATGAGCACGTTGCCACCCGACAGCAGAAAACGTTTATCAACTTTAGAACAATACAGCGATTTGGGCAGTGGTTTCCAGATTGCTATGAGAGACCTTGATATACGTGGTGCCGGCAATATGCTGGGCGGCGAGCAAAGTGGTTTTATTGCCGAGATAGGTTTTGAAATGTATCAGAAAATTTTAGATGAAGCAATACGTGAATTAAAACGTACCGAGTTTAAAGAACTGTACAAAGAAGAAATTGCACAGCAGGATGATTTTGTTACCGACTGTAGCATTGATACCGACCTGGAGATTTTAATACCGGATAGTTATGTTGAAAGTATTACTGAACGTTTATCGCTTTACAGCCGTTTGGATAATTGCGAAAACGAAGCAGACCTGGTTGCTTTTCATGCAGAAATGGAAGACCGGTTTGGGCCCATACCTGCACCGGTGGAAGATTTGTTCACCACCGTGCGTTGCCGCAGAAATGCTGTGGAGCTGGGTTTTGAGAAACTCTTCCTGAAAAATGGAAATTTAAAATGCTTCTTTGTAAGCAATCCCGAGAGCCCCTATTTTACCAGTGATATCTTTAACAAGATGATCGACTTTTTGCAGAAGGGAACCAATAAAGCCAAACTGAAACAAACCGGTAAATTGTTTTTGTTGCTGGTAGATGATGTGAAGGATATGACAGCCTTGCATGAGTTTTTGGTTAAGATGCACGGGTTTATTTTTAAATAATCCCTCAATGAACAGCTGTTTCAATACATGCTGCAAAAAACCCGCAAGCCAAATACGTATTTACAAATAGTAGGCGTTAAAAACACAATAAGTTTCAAAAGCAGAGCGGAAAGGAATCCCGTTGGAAAGCCATAGCAAGTTACTCCCCATGAAAATTGTGATGAACAACTGTAATCGCATTGAAGACTCTTTCAAAACTCCCGTTTACTAAATGCTGAGAAAAAAATATGCTTATCATTTGTAAATAAAATTACCTGATCAACATCACCGTACCTTGCCTGTCTACCAACAGCCCCCGGTAATCTACACCACTGGCAATAACAACGTACACGCCGCTGCCCTGCGGTTTACCCTTAAAGCTGCCATCCCAACCCTGGTTTGCATTTGTTGAGTAAAAAACCAACTGACCGAAGCGGTTATAAATTTTAAGGTATTTAAATTCTTTGATACCAATGGGTGTGCCCCTGTAAATATTATTGATACCACCGGGTGCAAAGGCATTGGGTAAATAAATTTCGGGTGCCTGGTAAACCTGTATATTAATATCATCAAAACTTTCGCATCCAAGCGGAGTAAATGCCCTTAACCTGTATGTATAAATTTGTGTACCCGTAAGTATAGCGATAGGGTTTGGTATAAAAGGATTGCTTAAGCCTGTGGCTGGTGTCCACTCGTAACTAATACCGCCGCTTGCCTGCAATTGCAATGGCCTGCCCGATGCTGTTATGGTATCGTTACCTGCAAATGCTTTGGTGCTGTAAATAATAATGTTCCGCTCCAATAAACCGTTGTAGCAGCCGTTGGCAGCCGTTGCATATAATTTTACCGGGTAAGTACCGGCGGCTGTATAAATATGTTGGGTATCTCTTGTATTGGCAATACCACCATCGCCAAAAGTCCATTTCCAGCTGGTTACTGCGCCGGAATTATCAACTGCCGTAAAGCTTACCAAATCATTTTTGCAGGCATCAGCAAAACTAAAACTAACATTAGGGCTGGGCTGAATAACAAAGGTTTTTGCAGCGGTATCGCTCACACAACCATCATTGCTGGTTGCAACCAATTGCACAGTTTGTGGCCCTGCCGCAAAACTGCGTGATGGATTTTTTTGTGTGCTCCACGCTGCTCCATTATATATCCAGCTCCATTGATTTATAGTTGCACCGGCAACAAGCGATGAATCGGAAAACTGTACCGGCAAACCGGTACAAAGCGGATTGCTGAAACCAAAGTTGGCTATTGGCTTTGCAGATACATTGATGGTTTGTGTTAGCGTATCAGAAATACAACCTTTTGAATTGGTAACAACATGTTTTATTATTACCGGCCCTGCAATGTTGTAAGTTGTTGTTGGATTTGGTGATGTTGAAAACTGGCCGTTGCCTAAATTCCACCAATAACTGCTGATGGCTAAACCATCTGTTGTGTAGGATGAATCTGTAAGTGTTGTAGATGCTGATTGGCAGATGATATTGTTTTTGAAAAATGCTATTGGTTTATCTACCACAAAAATATTTTTACTTATCGTTCCCTGGCAACCGTTACTTCCGTTGCTGGTTGCAGTAAGTATAACTGTATGCATACCGGGCGTTGCAAAAGTAAATATTGCATTCTGCGTAGTTGCCGTTGCGCTTCCAAAATCCCACAGCCAGTCTGTTACGGGGTCTGATCCGGATACCATCATACCCGAAAAATTAGTAGCAAAGCCCAGGCAAACAGAATCTGTAAAAGTAAAATCGAGCACTGGCCTTGTATAAATGTGTAGCGTTTTGTACAAGGTATCAGATTCGCAGCCTTCCAGGCTTTTAACGGCAAGCTTTACAAACTTATCTCCACCTGTTGCGTAACTGGTTGATGGATTTTGAAGAACGGATGTGAGACTGTTATCAAAATCCCAATACCAATTATTGATAGTGCCTACCGTAGTTGATGAGGTATTGGTGAACTGTATCGTGTTAACAACACAACTATCATTGTGCGTAAATCCTGCAATAGGTTTACTTCCAATTGTAACCAGCTGCGTATTGATGGCTTCGCATCCATCTGCACCACGTACTCTTTGTGTAACCGTATAACTACCCGCCAAGCTGTATATGTGCGTTGGGTTAAGGTTAACAGAATCAAGCGGACTGCCATCGCCAAAATTCCACCAGAATTTTGCCAGTGGTGTAAAAGTTATGGTTGAGTCTATAAAAGCTATTGGCTCATTTACGCATCTTTTTTGTGTAGGACTGAAATGGAAAGAAGGGTTTAATGCAGTTTTAAACCGCTGCAAATTAAACAGGCCTCCGGTGCTTCCGGTAAAGCCCCAATAAACCATGGGATTACCACCGAATGTACTTGCTACAAAATCTCTGGTGGTAGTTAAACGTAAGCTTCCATCAACAAAAGCTGTTAATGTTTTTGCTACAGCATCCCATATAATGTGCAATGAATGCCAGGCACCGTCTTCAATATTATTGTTGCCGTTAATGGCAGTAACAGGCCCGGCAATATTATTTGCAGTAGCATGATTTAAATCGCCATTTAACTGAAAAGCAATATGATCGTATGCAGGGTCATTATCCGGCGAACTGTTTTGATACGTATCTAATGTAACCCCTACTGCCGGCGAAATACCTCCATAACCCAACCCACTGCCCGTTCCACCAACGCTGGTGCTTATTGGTTGCAATACAAAAGCAATACCATCTGCACCTTCGGTAGTTGTTTCAAGATTGCCTAAATAAACATCAAAATTAAAATCGAAGGATTGGGTAAGATCAATCTTATTATTGTTCCATACCGAACCGCTTTGGCCGCCAGCATTTTGTGTTAACGTGTACAGGTTACAGGCATCACGGGATGCATTTCCATTTACTGTATATTGAGCCAAAAGATTTTGGCAAGAAATTATCAATACAATAAAGCTTAAAACTCTTTTCATTTTTATAATTATCAAAAATTGATAAATAAATTCATTTATCCAGATAGCAGCAAAGTTTATCTGTTAAGGGCTTACAGGAAGTAATGCAGATTTGCTTCAAAGTTTCAGTTGAGCTATAAGACTAAAAAATCTGCTTTGCTAAAGTAAGAAAAAATAGGGTGACTTTCTATTATCATTTGGAGAGCGTTGGATATGCCTATTTCTTCATCACTATCTTCTCATTCATATCTGCCATTACCTGCTTTTTAAAGTCGAGGAGTTTTGCGTAATCGGCGGCTTTAATTACCCGGTCTTTTATCTGTAACAAAGATATGGCTGTAAGTGTGTTGGTGGCTGCATTCCAGTTATAAGTGCAATTATATGTAGCAAAGGCAAATTGTACCTGCTTATTTTTAGGAATGTTTTCAGGAGTATACACAGTTGAAAATTTATAAACGGTGGTATCGGTAATCTGGTAAGGGCAGGTAAAATAAAAATCAGCTTTTCTTTTTTCATATTCCGGTATTTCTTCATCAAAAACAGGATATAGCCTTGTTCCAAAAAATATTTTACTGCCGGCATTAAAGGCATAAATTTTCTCATAGTCCATAGATGCATTTACCAGGTAAGGGTTGGCTTTGTCTTTTGAATTGCTGATATCCAGGTTATCGGGCTGCTTCCATTCTTTTTGTGTTATAAAATAACGGCGCTTTTCATCATCTTTTAAATCGTGGTAACGCATCAGCATTTCATC
>JANMBZ010000101.1:0-16586 GCA_031360765.1 Chitinophagaceae bacterium | reverse complement strand
AAAGTATTGTGTACGGCCCTGTTAATAATCCTTCATTTAAACAAATATGGGCACCTGTTGATGGAAGGGTGGTTAATTTATCGGCCAGAATAAATTTTTAATTCATTTTTCCCCCGGATGATAGCTCTTCTCAACATGTTTCATCACATCTTCTTTATAAAACAAGACATCTTTAAACTGCCCTTTGCTGTACATTAATCCCTGGTCGAAAAAATGTTTTGAGTTTACATTACCACTTTCGCCACCGGCTAATAAAGATTTTGCTTTTACTTTTTTATCCGAAGGACCCTGGCGGCCAAACTCTACAGCACAAATAAAACTGTTACCATGATAGCCATACCTTTTTTTGGTGCCCGGATACGTGCTGCTGCTGTAGGATGGTAACATACCCCAGGTTGCAGAAGCAAAGCCATCCGGCAAGCTTGGCTTACTGTCATCAAACTTATATTCAATATCATTAGCGATGCGTTGAAAGCGGTTGATATCTCCCCAGGGAATTTGCCAATTGCCAAATTTTTCTTTTAGCTCATTAATAACAGCAAGCAGGGGCGGCACCACTTCGTTTACATGCACGGTGGCAGCAAATTCATTTGTTTTATCTACCACATCAGGATTAGGTTTGTTAACCCTGGTTTTACTAATAGCCGCCGAAATTTTTTCTCCCCATTCAATAGCCAAAGTGGTAGCAACAGAATTTTCGCCGCAGCGCATATCCCAGTTTTTTAAAATGGTAATAGGTTCTATTAACTGTGCGTAAACAGAATCGCCGGGTAAATAATTCTTTTCAAAAGCATTTACCAATGCAGGTATCAGTTTTTCAAAAGCGGCCAGGTATGTATCGTAGCCCACTGCAATCACTTTATCAAGGGTGTATGATTTTTCTTTGTCCAAAATCCTGACCGCATTTATGCCTCTGAAGTTTTCTCCATCGGGTGCTAAGTAAGTTGCATAATCTATTTTTTTGGGACTGTATTTTCCGGCCACAGTAAAAGGAGTAGCGTTACAATTTTGCAGCCATCCGTTCTCAGGGTTGTACAAGTGTACACTTTCATTTACCGTATGATAACCTTTCCATTCTGTTGCCAATGTTGTTCCGTCAACAGGTTTGCTCCAATCGTATTTTGGATCACGCTTTGGCAAAAAGTTACCATGCCAGTAAGCAATATTTCCTTCAGCATCGGCATACACGGTATTGTTGCTCGGGTTGGCACCTATGTCCATCGTTTTTTTAAAGTCGGCAAAACTGTTTGCTTTGGTACGCAGCCAGCTTTGCATAAAACCTTTTGTATCGCGGTTGTTGTGGCGCAAGCTCAGGTATTCACCGTCACGCTTTGTCATAATGGGGCCATGATGCGTAAACATCGTTTTAAATATTCTTGAATCAAAACCGATAGCCGTTTTATATTTTATCCGGATTGGTTTTATGGTAACCGGTTTTTGTTTCCCCTCATACTCATAAAACAAGGTCTTATTTTTTTTAGTCAGCTTTTCAATATAAACATCCGAAATGTCTACGGCACTTGATGTATGCATCCATCCACAATGCGCATTAAAGCCCTGGTAAATGAAAGGTTGTCCCCAGGTAACAGCACCGTAAACATTCATACCCTCTTCACTAATCATGTGTACCTCGGGACGGAAATAAAAAGTTACATGCGGATTAATGTACAAAATAGCATTGCCATCTTTTGTAATTTTTGGCGCAAAAGCAAAACCGTTTGAGCCCGTTAAAACTTCTTCTTTAAATTCCTGTTTTGCAAAGATTTCATCAGAGCCAAAAAAATTCTTTACTTCATTTATGGAAATGCCACCCGTGCTAATGGCGCCAATACTGCCATCTGTCCAAAGTAATGGATACCAGGGTTGAAAACGATTTAGCAATGCCGGTTTTACATTTGGGTTTTTAAAAAGAAAATAATTGATTCCATCTGCATAAGCATTCAATATTTTTTTTAACCACATAGGCGCATTGGCAAAATCTTTTATTGCATCTGCACTGTCAATCACCAAACGTATGAGCAGATCATTATACAGATCTTTATCGCCATTTACCTCCGATAATCGCCCCAGCTTTTCAATGTAATTCATCTCCACTCTTCTAAAATCATCTTCGCACTGGGCATACAATAAACCAAAAACCGCATTGGCATCTGTTTTACCATAAATATGCGGCACACCATAATTATCCCGGATTATGGTAATGTTTTTTGCCTTTTTTTGCCAACCGGCTATTTCAGTTTTAGAAAAGGGCTGTGCAAATAATTGCAGGGGTAATAAAATGATAAGCAGAAGCTGTTTCATGATTTTAATTTTTTTTGGTTTCGTTTGCCTTTAATACCCTGAGCAAATTTCCTCCAAGTATTTTGGTAATATCTTTTTTGCTGTAGCCTTTTTCAGCCAAAGCTTTTGTAATTAGTGGATAGCCAGTAACATCATCTAATTGTTGTGGAGTAAGGTTAATGCCATCAAAGTCCGAACCCAGGCCAACATAATCTACACCCACTAATTTGATGATGTATTCAATATGATCTATAAGCATAGATAATGGTGGCCGCATCAATTCTGCTTCTGCTGCATATTTTTTATACAGGTAATCCATCATGTACCATTCATCCATTCCGGTTTTTAAAAGAGAATCACTTTCTGTTTTATGCGTTTTAAAAAAAGTAGTTTCTTTTTTACCAAAACTGCTGTCAATAAACCCCGGGTTAAAATTCACCTGTATAACACCACCGTTTTTTGCTATGGCTTTTATCTGCTCGTCTTTTAAATTACGCCTGTGTGGAACAAGGCTGTAAACTGAACTGTGCGAAGCAATAATGGGTTTAGTGGTTATCTTAATTACATCCCAAAAACTCTGGTCGCCAAGATGGCTCACATCTATCATCATACCCAGCTCATTCATTTTTTGTACAACCTGTTTTCCAAATTGAGTTAACCCTGTTTTACCTTCGGAATTTAAACCCTTTCCTATGATGGGGTTAGGGTTCGTTTCATCTGCGGCACTGGTTGCCCAGGATGGTGCTATATTATGTGTTAAGGTTAAATATCTTGCCCCACGCCTGTAGAGCATTTCTAACTTATTAAGGTCATCTTCTATCATATGGCCGCCCTCTACTCCAAACATGGCTGCTATTTTTTTTTGCTTTACCGCTTTTAGTAATTCGGCATAATTGGCAACCCTAACGATTTTGTTGATGTTACGTGCTACAACTGCATCGAGACTGTCCATTTCCCGGTTGGCATAGGCATATGCATTTTTAAGTCCGCCGTCGCAATACACTGAAAAAATCTGAACGTCCAGCCCGCCTTTTTTCCAGCGTGCCAAATCACTATGCGTTTTTCCGGTAAGGTCCTTATCAAATACAACTCCTTTATCTGCAGCCATCATCAGAATATCGTTGTGTGTATCTACCACAATGGCATTAAAGTGGATTTTTTTATAAGATTGCGCAGCAGCAAAAATGCAATTCACAATCAGCAACAGGCAAACAATTATTTTTTTGTACATAGCAATTGTTTTAGAAAAGAAGAAATGTTTTTTAAATATAGAGTTTGTGAAAGACTTACCCAATAAATCCTTTCGCTTTTTCCATATCAATCTCCTTCTCCCATTTAGCAACAACAACGGTAGCAACAGTATTGCCGATGATATTAGTGAGTGCCCGGCCTTCACTCATAAAACGATCTATACCAAAAATTAAGGCAATGGCTGCAACCGGTATGTGGCCAACTGTAGGTAAAGTTGCTGCTAAAACAATAAAGCCACTCCCGGTAACACCTGCAGCACCTTTGGATGTGAGTAACAGCACCAACAGCAAAGTTATTTGCTGGCCAATGTCCATGGGCGTGTTTGTTGCCTGCGCTAAAAAAACAGCAGCCATGGTTAAGTAGATAGATGTACCATCAAGATTAAATGAATAACCGGTGGGTACAACAAGCCCAACTACCGGTTCGCTGCAACCCACTTTCTCCAACTTATTCATCAGGCCGGGCAATGCCGCTTCGGATGAGGATGTACCCAGCACAATTAACAATTCTTCTTTTATAAAACCCATTAAGCGAAAAATATTAAAGCCGGTAAATTTTAAAATGCCGCCTAAAACAACCACAATAAAAATAATGCAGGTTAGATAAAATGAACCCATCAGTTGCCCCAGTTGTGCCAGCGAGCCAACACCATATTTGCCAATTGTAAAAGCCATGGCACCCAATGCGCCTAGCGGGGCAACCTTCATAATAATTTTTATGATGGTAAATAATCCATCTTCTAAAGATTGGATGCCTTTTAAAAGTGGCGAAGCTTTTTCGCCAATTTTTGATAAAGCAAACCCGAGCAACACCGAAAAAAATAATACCTGCAAAATGCTTCCGGTTGATAATGCATTTACAATATTGTCGGGAATTATATGCAGCAAAAATTCGCTTACAGACTGGCTCTTGCTTTCGGTAATAAAATTTTCTACCGATTTTGTATCTAATGTTGTGGGATCAATATTCATACCTACACCAGGCTTTAAAATATTAATAACAACCAGGCCGATTATTAAAGCAAGGGTGGTAACCACTTCAAAATAGAGGATGGCTTTTAAACCAACACGCCCAACTTTTTTTGTGTTTTGCATGCCGGCAATACCGGTAACAATGGTGCAGAAGATGATGGGTGCAATCATCATTTTGATAAGCTTTATAAAACCATCGCCCAATGGTTTTAACTGCACCGCAAAATCGGGATAGAAATGTCCCAATGCAATGCCAATGCATATTGCAACAAGCACCTGAAAGTAAAGACTTTTAAAAAGTTTTGGCATGATAGCAGGTAAGATATAAAAAAATTTGCGGTAAAATTATTTGGCCGCATATTTCGAAGAAAGGAGAGCGTAAAATCTGCGAAATCAATTTTATCGAATCAATCAACGATTATTCTCCCTTTCCCTTATCACCCACAAACCACTGCTCTTTATTTTTAAACAAAACATTGAATGTGGTAAGTGAGCCATAGCAACGGGTAATGTACTGTTGTATGTTTACCTTTTCTTCGTCGGTAAGTTTTTTGTGGCTGTTGATGTTTTGTTCCAGCACACGCAGCCTGTCACGCAGCATAACAATTTTGTGAAAAAAATCATCAATGGGAATATCTTTTGGCTTCAGTGTTTTATCAGCCGTTTGCAAGCTCATGGAGCCGCCAATCCATTTATCGCCAATGGGTACAATTTCGGTAACATCACTCCACTGGCGTAAAATTTTTAATAAAGATCTTTCAACTTCCGAAACAGTTTCTACTTCTGTTGTAACATTTTCGGCAATGATTTCATCCAGGTGTTCATCAGTTTTGTCAATTTCCTTAATGCCGTGGTGGATAAATGAAATAAGATAGGTTGCATACTTAACGCCCACAATAACGCCGGGGCCAAATTGGGTGTGCTGCAGCCTTGTGCCAATGCCAAGTGTCAATTGATTTTCTTCCATAATTAATTTTCTTTTTTCGCATCTGTTTTTTGCAATCTTAGTAGTTGCGCCTTAAATGCGTAGGACGAATTTAAAATATAATTATTGAAAGTAACTTCATCAACTGTGCTGGCAAATTCATAAGTGGGTAAATAACGTACCATAAAAGTATCCAGCTCGGTGCCCTGCAAACCAGTTATACGCCGTACAAAATTTTTGTTGAAGCGGTAGCTCACAAAATGGTCTTGCTCCTGCTGCTCAAGCCTGGCCTGAAAAGCCTTTAGGTGTTTGTTTCTTCTAAACCGAAACATATTGATGATCTCATTTACATCTGCCCCCACAGCACCGCTTGGCGATATGCTCGTTTTTAAAGTTGGCTTATGAAAGTTGTAAGCATCGGTATAGGTTTGCCGGTTTTCCATCGAATCTTCACGGTAACTCCGGGCAAATACCACCACTTCTTTTAACATGCGATAACCACCCTTTACGTTTACACCCAGCGAAATATCAAACTGCGTAATAGTAGCTATATCTTTTACAGGAAATTTTTGTGTAGGCTTATTCTGATAAATAAATGTGAGGGAATCTTTTTCTGTAACGGCTATTTTGTAACGGCCCATAGAATCTGTTCGGGCAATGCTGCCGTTGGTACTTTCTACTTTTACGTTTTCAACATAATTTCTTTTGGATGAATCTACCACCGTGCCACTAACAACCAATTGCCCTTGCACCTGCACGGATACAACAATAGAAAACAAAATCAGTAAATGTATTTTTAAAAATAATTGCAAAAGGCTTAAAAATTAATAGCAGTAAAAGTACAGGAAGATTTATAAGAAAATTTAACGCTGTGTGGTTTTAACGGCGATTTTGCTTTTACCAATAAGCCTTAATAAATTTTTATTGAAAGATTTAAAGTCTATTTGTTTAATACCTCTGCAATAACCCGTGGATAATTTGCATGTTCCAAAACATGAATTTTTTGTGCAAGAGTGTTTGCGGTATCATTTTTAGCTACTTCGCATGTTGCCTGAAAAATAATTTCTCCATGATCGTACAGCTCATCTACATAATGAATGGTAATGCCGCTTTCTTTTTCTCCGGAGGCAATTACAGCATTGTGTACGTTGCTGCCATACATGCCTTTGCCTCCGTACTTTGGTAAAAGCGCCGGATGGATATTGATTATTTTTTTGGGATAAGCTTGTATCAGTGCCACTGGCAGCTTCCATAAAAAGCCCGCCAGTACAATAAAATCAACTTTACTATGTTCTAATTCAGGCAGATAATTATCGCCGTTAAAAAACCTTTCTTTTTCTATTAATAAAGAGGGAATAGCTGCATTTTGTGCAATTGCCAACACTCCAGCACCTGCTGTGTTACAAACAATAAGTTTAATTTTTATATTTTGGAATGATGCAAAATGATTAATTATCTGCTGTGCGTTAGAGCCTGCACCGCTTGCAAAAATGGCAATATTGATGCCTTTGGGATCAACTTTTTTTTTATTACCGCTTATTTTGCCCCAAACTTTTACAAGGTATCTCTTAAAAAATGTAAACTGCCCTAGCGGAATGCTTATGAGTAAAACACAAACCGGCCAAAGCATTGTTATCAGTATCACATAAAGTATAATCCATAAAATACCTTTCTCTAACCCAGTCATCATTAATATTTTGCGACCGGCATAGCCACATAGGCTTCCGCCCAGCGCAAATGTTGTGATAATGAGTACAAGGTTAAGCCCGTTTACTTTCCATCTTTGTTTAAGGTTCTCAAACATTCGGCAAAAGTGGGGTAAAAAATTGTGAATTTGTTGGCATATCCCAAAAAAAATCAATTTAGATAAACAGGTTACAAATACATGACAATTACCACGCAGGTATATAACCAATTTGCTGAAAACCACGCTGGATAAGGAAAAAAAAAATTCTAAAATGTTGATATATTGTCAGCATCCTGTCTTATTTTTGCACCCGAATCAGGATATTTTTCCACATTAGCCCCGATATAACTGTATGAGTCGCTATAGAAAAATCATTAACAGAATTTTTACAAGTATTTTCTTGGTTGTTCTGCTTTCAATTAACATCAATGCTTCGGCTGCGGATGGTGAGGCTTTATTTAAGGCAAACTGCGCCAGTTGCCACAAACCTGATAAAGATTATACGGGTCCTGCATTAAAAGGTTGGAAAGAGAGACAGCCTGAAGGATGGATTTATAAGTGGGTGGCAAGTCCTGCCGCATTGATAGCTTCCGGCGATGCTTATGCCACAAAATTATACGCTACCTGGAAGGGTAACGGTATGATGTCTAATTTTCAGCAGCTTAAGAAGGAGGATATTAATGCGATAATGAAATATGTAGATGATTATGCACCACCACCTGTAGCAACAACGGTAGGCGAAAAAACAGGCGAGGGAGATAACAATTCTCTACTCTTTGGCATTTTAACCCTTGTACTTGCACTCATCGCCTTTATATTATTACAGGTTAATAGCAACCTGCGCAAATTATCTGATGAAAAGGAAGGGGTTTATCGCTCTGAGCCGGTTCCGGTTTATAGAAACAAAACTTATTTAATGGCTGGTATCTTATTACTATTTGCAGTTGGTGGTTTTTACACCATCAATGGCGCAGTAAATATGGGCCGCATGAAAAACTATCAGCCGGTACAACCCATATTTTACTCTCACCAGGTACATGCCGGCACCAACCAAATTAGCTGTTTGTACTGCCATGGCAGTGCACAGGATAGCAAGCAGGCAAGCATTCCATCGGTTAACACCTGTATGAACTGCCACAAATCCATAAACAAATACGAAGGGCCCGATAAATTGGTAAGAGAAGACGGAACCAATGTAGATGGAACTGCAGAAATTCAGAAACTATATGAATACGCAGGCTGGAATCCAACTACCAAAACTTACAATGCAGATAATGATCACAACGGTATTGCCGACGGCGCAAAACCCATTGAGTGGATAAAAGTGCATAATCTGCCCGACCACGTTTATTTTAACCATAGCCAGCATATTAAAGTAGGTAAACAACAATGCCAAACATGCCATGGTAACATACAGCAAATGCCAGAGGTTTACCAGTTTAGCGAATTAAGCATGGGCTGGTGTATTAACTGCCACAGAGAAAGTAAAGTTGATTTTTACAATAAAGAAGATGGTTCTGGTAACAAATATTACAGCATTTACGAGAAATTCCACAAAGATATAAAGAGCGGTAAAATGGATAGTGTTACTGTAGAAAAAATTGGTGGAACGGAATGTCAGAAATGTCACTATTAAACAGTTCGCAGCTAGCAACTCGCAGTCTGCAACATTAAATTCAAATTGAACAACGAAACAGGTTGTTGACTGCCAACCGTCAACTGCCAACTGTTAACTGAACAAAATATGAGTAAGAAAAAGTACTGGCAAAGTTTTGGTGAACTGAATCAAACGGAAAGTTTTCAGCAATCGGCCAAAAACGAGTTTAAAGAAGCACTACTTCCTTTAGAAGACCTTGATGATAAGGGTATTTTAGATGCAAAAACTCCACGCAGGGATTTCCTTAAATACCTGGGCTTTAGTACAGCAGCAGCAGCCGTTGCTGCCAGTTGCGAAATGCCGGTTCGCAAAGCCGTGCCTTTTTTAAACAAGCCACAAAGTGTTATACCCGGTGTTGCCAATTATTATGCATCTACTTATATTAATGGCGGCGATACTATTTCGGTTGTTGTTAAGCAAAGAGATGGCAGGCCCATTAAAATTGAAGGAAACGAACTATCAACCATAACAAACGGTGGAACCAATGCACAGGCACAGGCTTCAGTATTGGATCTGTACGATAATACCCGTCTTCGCTATCCAATGCAAAATGATGGTAAAGGATTTAAAGAAGTTACCAGCTTTGATGCATTTGATAAAATGGTGGGAGCAGCTATTACAGGCAAAGCAGTTGCAATACTTACCGCAACTGTAAACTCTCCTTCAACCTTAGCAATTATAAACGAATTTTTAGCAAAATATCCCGGCAGCCGTCATGTACAATACGATGCGGTAAGTTACAGCGGTATGCTACTGGCAAACGAAGCCTGCTACGGAAAAAAAGCCATTCCCTCTTATCATTTTGATAAAGCAAAAGTAATTGTTAGCCTTGGAGCCGATTTTTTAGGTACCTGGTTAAGCCCTACAGAATTCAGCAATCAATACGGGAAAAACAGAAAAGTTACAGGCGAAAAACCTGAGCTTAGCAGGCATTTTCAGTTTGAAAGTATGATGAGCCTTACCGGTAGCAATGCCGATGACCGCTATACACACAAACCATCTGAAACTGGTGCTGTTGCAGCAGCCATTTTGGGCGCAATAAACGGTACTGCCTCTTCTTTAGCAGATAAAAAATTAAACGAAGGCGTTAAACTGGCTGCAGAAAAGTTAAAATCGGCCGCAGGTGCAGGTTTGGTTGTTTGCGGCAGCAACGATGTAAACGTGCAGGTAATTGTAAATGCAATCAATGCAGCAATTGGCGCTAACGGTACTACAATCAACTGGGCCATCACATCAAACTATAAAAATGGTATTGATGCGGATATGGAAAAACTGGTAGCCGATATGAGCGGCGGTGCCATTGGTGCTGTATTGATCAACGGCGTTAACCCGGTTTACAGTTATAACGACAGCAAAAAATTTAAAGCCGCTCTGGCAAAAACTGTTTCTGTTTCTTTTAACGGAACTATGGATGAAACAACCGAGCAGTGTAAATATATTCTTCCATCGCACCATTGGTTAGAAAGCTGGGGCGATGCTGAACCTAAAACCGGTTACTTTAGTTTATTACAACCAAGCATTAACCCATTATTTAAAACACGTGCTTTTCAAACCTCATTAATTAAGTGGAGTTCGGCCGCAGGTAGTTTGGTGAACGATTACGAAACTTATTTTAAAACATACTGGAGTGCTAAATTAGGCAGTATGGATTTGTGGGAAAAAGCTTTGCAGGATGGTGTTATAGAACCTGCCACCATGCCAGTTGGCGGTGGATCTTTCAGCAGTGCAAAATTAAGCGAAGCTACTGCAGCAGTAGCTGCCAATAAAGGCGGTGCGGTTGAAGTAGTGCTTTATCAAAAAGTATCTATTGGAGATGGTACTCAGGCAAACAACCCCTGGTTACAGGAATTACCAGATCCGGTTACCAAAGTAACCTGGGATAACTACGCAATGATGAGCCCGGCAATGGCCAAATCATTATTAGGGTTGGATGTGATGAACCAGGAAGGTGGCAAGCAAAGCGATTACGAAGTGCATCCCGAAAAGCCTGTTGTAAAAATTACTGTAAATGGCAAGTCAGTTGAGTTACCGGTGATTGTTATTCCGGGAATGAACGCATCAACTGTTGCATTGGCTGTTGGATACGGAAGAGAAAGTGCCAATAAGGATGAAACGAAAAATAATATCGGAAGATCGGCAGTTGGAGCAGGTAAAAATGTTTATCCTTTGGTTGCTTTTAACGGAACCAATTTGTATAGCGCCGCAGCCACAGTTGAAAAAACAGGTGCGATGTATCCGTTGGCACAAACACAGGTGCACGGTTTTACCGAAAGCCGTCCGGTTATTTACGAAACCAATCTTATAAGTTACACTGCTAACCCGGAGGCTGTTTTAGAAGAGATAACTAAAGAGCGTGAAGCAATAACCATTGGTGGCAGTAAAGATTTTGTGAAAGATGCAACCATTTATCCTGATTACGAAAAGCCAGGTATTAAATGGGGAATGAGTATTGATTTAAATACCTGTACCGGTTGCAGCGCCTGCGTGGTAGCATGTACGGCCGAAAATAATGTGAGTGTAGTTGGTAAAATGCAGGTGCAGCGTGCACATGAAATGCATTGGTTGCGTATTGACCGTTATTTTACAGGCGATCTGGAAAATCCGGATGTTGTTTTTCAACCCATGCTTTGCCAGCATTGCGATAATGCACCTTGCGAAAACGTTTGCCCGGTTGCTGCTACAAACCACAGCAGCGAAGGTTTAAACCAAATGACTTATAACCGTTGTATTGGTACAAGATATTGCGCCAACAACTGTCCGTATAAAGTACGTCGTTTTAACTGGTTAGATTATACCGGAGCCGATAGCTTCCCCGATAACCAGAACCCGATGATTGGCAAATACATGGATGATAGTGTATTGCAAATGAACGATGATTTAACAAGAATGGTGTTGAACCCTGATGTTACCGTACGTTCAAGAGGTGTTATCGAAAAATGTTCTTTCTGTGTGCAACGTTTACAGGATAGCAAGTTAGAAGCTAAAAAACAACAGGATCCATCTTTGGTACGCAATGTAAAAACGGCTTGTATGCAGGCCTGCCCTACACACGCCATCAGCTTTGGTAATGTTAACGATAAAGAAAGTGATGTTTACAAGATCCGTAACGTAGATCAAAAACACCGAGCTTTTTATGTAATGGAGCAGTTACACGTTTTGCCCAATGTAAGTTACCTGGCAAAAGTGCGTAACACCGACAGGCATATTGGAGTAATAGAAGAACACGGAGGCGAAAAATACGAAGCTAAAAAAGGAGAAAAAGCACACGTTTAAACTCATAATTATTAAAACTTTAAAAACCATACTATTAATTTGGGGCTTTTCAACGTTGCTGATGGCAAACCAATGCAAAAAAGGAAATAATGATGTACAGCCTGACAACCCTTACGGGTTACCCAATGCAACGCAAACTGGGGCTAATATTTTTGCTTGTAGGCTAAATGGACAAAATTGGATTTCACTCAGAGATATAGCTCATTTAGGTGGAGGAATTATAAATGATACAATTGGCATAAGCGGTGGGCTTAATAGTGGTAATGGCGCTCAAGATATTATTTTGAATGTTAAAGGAAATTTTCAGCAGAATTTTCAGTATACTATTAACAATACGAATGTTCTTGCTCAGTTTACTACTACAAGACTTTGTAACTCAGCCACAGTTGGTTTTTACCTTTATTCTTCAATTGACGGTTTTTTAAAATTTACAAAAATTGATCAAACAAATAAAATTATTTCTGGAACGTTCCAATTTAATATTATCAGGCAAAATTGTAATGATACATTGCGGTTTACAGATGGAAGATTTGATATAAAATATTAAAAATTTATCATGAAAAAATACAAAATCATATTTATAGCAGCTATGTTTCTTTTGGGCTTTATTACAACAAAAGCACAAACGGGCTATGATACGACTACTTTTTATGGTAAAATGAATTTTACTTATGCCCATTTAAATAAAGCTAAAATTACTACAGGCATATTAAGGGAGTACGGCATCGATTTTATTAACCAGGAAAATTATACAGGTAAGATAATGCACGACAGTAACTGGGTAAACCTTACTGATTGGCGAGTATTATATGCCACCCTCTACAGCCAGCAAATAACCAATGCATCCAACCTGCTTACGTTAGATTCGGTTAATAAAAGAATAAGCCAGTATGCCATGAGCAACCAGGCGCTAACTTTTGTAAGCTTATATTTTAATTACCAGGGGTTTGATACCAATGCGGTTAACAGAAACCTGATAAGCATATCCAACGGGCAGTTGTATGATGCAGTACCCCCACCCCAGGATATTCAATCTGGGAATAAAAAATTAAATAAAGAAACTAATAGTAAAGGAGATAATGAATCACCTTCTATTATCATTGCAACACCTTATATCACATATTCCACATTTGCTATTGCGCCTACACAACAAAAACTTGTTATAGGTAATACCTCATTTATTTTCAGGCCCGAATTATTTTTAAGCAATACAGGTAAAACAATCAGTACGCTGCAAATAGCGCCTTACACTAATGGGGTTTACCAAACAGTAACATTTAATACGCCTTTTAATGTGAACTATACCGATACTGGTATTTATAATATTAATTTTAAGGTTACTTATACTGATGGTTCCATCAACTACAGCCACACGAAGTTAGCAGTGTATCCTAATTCTGATAGCGCAGCCAATCTATATGACATCCCAACTGTAAATGAAAATATATCTGCCACCAAATCATATCTGGGAGCATTTGCACAAGGAGATATAACTATTGAACTTTCCCAAAACAATACTACGGGATTTATCCGCAAACCACTCATTGTTGTTGAAGGTTTTGATCCAGATTCAAATCCTATTACCGGATTTAATTATGAAGTATTTGTGAGAAGAATATCAAGAGATATTAATCAATTAGGAATTTTTGTCCCAATAACTTTAAATCAAGGTCTTGATGACTTGAATGACTACGACCTGATATTTTTAAATTTTGCAAATGGAACCGATTACATACAACGCAACGCTTTTTTATTAGAAGCTGTAATACAAAACATAAATGGCCGCAAAATACCTTTTAATGGGGTAATGGAGCAAAATGTTATTATTGGTATGAGCATGGGCGGGCTTGTAACTCGGTATGCACTACGGGATATGGAGTTGAGTAATATACCGCATGATACCAGGTTATTTTTTAGCCATGATGCACCACAATGGGGAGCAAATGTGCCGGTGGCTTACCAGGCTTTTGTACAGCAATTAGCTCCTTGGAAAATAATAGATGGCTTTCTTACATATCAGGATATGTTTCCTGCTGCTATTGATGCAGAGAATTTATTTAATACTCCTGCTGCTAAACAAATGCTTTTACAGCGATACGATTTAAATGTACTCACTGGGGCATTATCCGCAGATAACAGCACACATAATAGCTTTATGGCAGAGATGGATAATATGGGTTGGCCTTTGCAGAGTAGAAATGTTGCAATAAGTAATGGAAAATGTACAGGCGAAGCCCAGTTTGCCAACTATACAAAAATGTTAAGTATTTATGGAGCAAAAAGTTTGGGATCTTATTGGCAAAATTTGTGGCAATCGCTTTTGATGACACTAGGAGGTAATACAGCCGGGATAATTGCAACAGGGGCATCAATCCCTATTATTAATTTTTCACTTCAATCCCAATTACCACTTGCACTAGTGACAACAAGGGGCTCATTGTATTTCGATTTTGGAGCATGGTCAATTCCATCCGGAAATACACAAAGAATATATCAAGGCGATATTTATGTAAAGCGTGAACTTTTTTGGGGGACATTAAATATTACCAGTTACATACTTAAATGCCATTCAAACTCTTCTTCTGAAATGCTACCCTTAGATAATGCACCAGGTGGAAGATACGATATTGATCAATTTGGTATAGACATTAATGGTGTGAATGCGTCGCTTCATCAAAGTCTTGGAAATTGGATAAATGCGTCAGTTCCACAAAGATTTTTTTCCTTTGTACCTACAGTAAGTTCTTTAGCAGTAAGTAATCCGCAACAAAATCTGTTTAGTAATATTTGCAATACAGCCACCTGTTTAATACCTGCTGCAGTTTCTGATTTTTATGCACCACAAAATGATGAAATTCATATTTCTTATACACAACTATCAACTAATTGGATTTTAAACGCACAAAATCCTGCCCAAGCTTGTGAGCGTATTTGTACAAATGGCATTACTTTAACCGGGCCGGATTTAATCTGTACATCCGGAACATATACGTTGAACAACATGCCTGCAAATGGAACAGCAGTTTGGCCAACAAGCGCTTATTATACGGTAACATTTTTAAACCCGGCAGGTACACAGGTTAATGTAACAAAAGCCCCAGGTTCTGCAGCTGTATATGTAACTGCTGAAATCAGGATAAACGGATTACCTAATTGTAATTCGCCTGTATATGTATCTAAATTTGTAAGGATGGGGCCGCCTTCTGCAACTTCATATATTCCATATTTTACAACAGGTGGAAGTACAAATTATTTGAATCAAACTCAAAATTATTTATTGGATTATACATTTCCAGGAATGTATAGCGGAGAAATTCATATAGTTGATCCAGTAACCGATCAGATTACCTGGAATAAAATAAGTCAAACAAGTAATGTAGCTTTTGCGACAATCGGAGGTAGTAACGATGGTAAAGATGTAACTGTTACCATAAAGCCGCAATGCGGCATAGCGGTTTTTCAAATGATTGCTAGTAATGCCTGCGGCAGTTACTCTACCAATTATAGCTTTAGAGCAGATAATGTTATATGTTTCGCAGAACGGAAATCAGAAGACAATTTATTTGTCATAACAATGCAGCCAAATCCTACAAATGGAAGTTTCGTTGTAACATTGCAGTCAAAAAATAAACAAGTAGCAATAAAAGAAATCATAATAAAAAATAAAGAAGGAATGCCAGTGTTTAGGAAACAATACACCAATATGCAAAAATCGCAACAAATAAAAATACCTGTAGTATCAACTGATATATACTTTGTTGAGGTTTTTGATGGTAGTAAATGGGAAACACAGAAGCTAAGTGTTATAAAATAATTTTTTGAAGATATCAAACCAAGTAAAAAATAAAAAGTAAAAATTAAAAACAGAACCAGTTTCATTTTGATTTTTGACTTTTGACTTTAAACAATATGTCATTACTGAAATACGAATCGCAACTAAGGGAACCGCTGGTTGATGGTAATAAAGATTATCACCAGGTAACGGAGGATATCATACGTCCCATTGAGATGAAGCCCAGCATGCTTTGGTACATTGGTTTTACCATCAGTGTGCTCTTATTATTATTTGGTGTGTACAGTGTTTATCGTGAGGTTACTTATGGTATCGGACAGTGGAACCTGAATAAGACCATCGGCTGGGGTTGGGACATCACCAACTTTGTATGGTGGATCGGTATCGGTCATGCAGGTACATTGATCTCTGCTATCTTATTATTATTCCGCCAGGGATGGAGAACAGGTGTGAACAGGGCAGCTGAAGCGATGACAATTTTTGCGGTGATCTGTGCAGGCCAGTTCCCGATCTGGCACATGGGTCGTGTATGGATGGCATTCTTTGTAATGCCTTACCCCAACAGTCGTGGACCGGTGTGGGTAAACTTTAACTCACCATTATTGTGGGATGTATTTGCGATATCAACTTATTTTACCGTTTCCTTATTATTCTGGTACACCGGCTTATTACCCGATCTTGCCACTGTACGTGACAGGGCAAGAACCAAATTTAGAAAAATGTTTTATGGTGTAGCTTCCTTCGGATGG
>JANMBZ010000205.1:0-2723 GCA_031360765.1 Chitinophagaceae bacterium | reverse complement strand
CCTGCTTTTTGTTTTACCTGTAATGGTATCTGTCCTAAAGTAGCAATCGGGCGTTTTATGCCAGAGTATGCCCCATTCCAGGCGGTACCCAAATCAATAAATTGCACTACCTGTAAATTATTTAAAAAAGAATTATTGATAGTGCGGTTAAAGAAAGTAGAAATAATTGGCAACCTGAACTCGCTGTTAATTACAACCGCATTATTGCCATTGGCAACGTTTTGTATAAAGCCACGCATGTTTACAGCCAAACTTTGAAAAGCATAATTCTGGTCGGCTGCCGGCGGGTTAGCGGTGTTAAAATACCTGTCTTTACTGCTGCCAATTTTTTGGTTAGGGCCAAACATCAACCAACCATCAACACCACCCAAATAATAAATAAGTTTTTGATTGCCCCAGCTAAAATCACCGGCTGCACGGCCCGCCCAAATAAAGTTGCGGTAAATGGAGTAATAATATCTTGCATCAAACCCAAGGTTAAATGTGCTGGGGCCTTCTGCAAAACGTACTTTATTTACCTGCCTGTTGTAATCAAAATAAATTTTATAACGCAGTCCGTTCCATATATTCATGGCGGGGTTCATGGAGTTATCATAAATATACTCCAGTTTGGTGGTGGAGTACAATGTTTTATTGTCTTCGATACCTGTGGTTGGCGGAAAATAAGCAACAGAAGAAAGTACCGCTTTGTCGGATCTTATACCGGTTGTTAGCCTGATGCTTTTAGTTTTATCAAATGGATAACTTACGTTTACCTGGTATAAATTGGTGTAAGTTCTGCCCGGGAAATAATCAATTAAATTTCCAAGACTATCAACAACAGGAAAATCGCCCTGTTGCACATTGCGGTAATAGGTAGCCCCCCAATCAATGCGGCGTTTTAAATTCTGGTAACTCATAAACCACTCATTGTCTTTTAAGTTGGTTGATATTTTAAAGCCGCCGGAAATTCTTACATCTTCAAGCAGTTCGGTTGTACCCAGGCGTATAAGGCCGCTGAGCGGAGTGCCGGAGTTTAACATGATGGGGCCGTTGCCACCCTGGTAAGGCTGGTAGCGGTTAATAAGTACACCAGTACTAAATCCTGCTGATCCATAATCAACAGAAAATTTTGGTGGCTTGTACCTGTATTTTTTTATCGTTTTTAAAACATCGTATTTAGCAATGGAGGTTGCAGCTTCTTTGCCTGCAGCACTGCTGTCTTTTTTCTCACCTGCAAATTCTGTCTGAAAAATATCATCTTCTTTTTTTGCCGGGTTAACTGCTGCCGAGGCTTTGTTTACGGTGGCAGTATCTTTATACTCGTTCATGAGTTTTTTCATGTAAGCAGTTGGCTGCGCCGTAATATTTCTGCGGCGCAAAGTCATTTCATCAATCTTTAATTTATATAAAACCTTTTCATCGCTCTGGCGGGTAACTTCACTAACCTGGTTGTTATCGCCGGCAATGCGTGTTTCGCCAAGCGTGCTTTGGTAATTGGTTAACGGAAAGGTGTAGGCCGAATCTTCTGAAACAGAAACAACAGCAATAGAGTCAACATCTGTTTTTTTATAAGCCCTTAATGTACTGTCAACTTCTTTGGCAGATGGGTTACGTAAAATCTGATCGGCAATTAATACAAGCGTATCAAGCCCTGCTTTTTTTGTGGTAAAAAAACCTGCATACCGGTTGCCGATACCGTTTTCATCACTTACAAAAGTAAAATGGCTTTCGTTGTATTGCATTGGAGAGCGGGCATCGCCATACTTTAACGCAGAGAGCTGTGTTATCTGGTTAAGCTCGGGCTTATCGCCAAAATTGGTAATTAAAAAGATGTTGTATTTGCTATCGCTTGGTAAAACAGTTTCGCCGGTTTTAGCAGTAGCGGTAGGCCTGTTACTGCTGAAGATAATACCCGTTTTATTGGGGAAAGCTACAAAAGATGCATCCAGGTCATCATACACATCGTTGGTTATTTGTTTTGATTTTTCTTTTTGAAGATCGTAAGTAAAAATATCGGTATGGCCATTTTTAACGGCTGTAAATAAAAGTGTGTTGCTGTTAAGCATGTACTTCATATCCTGCACCTGGTCAAACTCTTTTGTAAGATCTATTTTGATTTGCTTCTGCCGGTTGATAAGGTCGTACACAAACAATTTTAATTTCCCTTCATGCGTATATAACACAGATATTCTTGTTCCCTTAGGATCCCATGCCATCATGGGATAGTTAGGATTCATCTCATTTAAATAGCTTCTAATGCCGTATTTCAACAAAGTTTTATTTTCGTACTCATCATTATAAATAACCCGTACAATGCCTTTTTTAAATTGTGTTACCACATAAGAGTTGTTGCGCTTGGTTGGGTTTACATTAAAGCGGAAGTAATCCAGCCGGGGCGAAATATCAAAACCATCCACATAACTTCCTTTGGGATAAGGTTTTCTTTTTGTAACGTCTTTAGAGTATTTTTCATCCTGGTACTCCATAAAATCGGCCAGCACATCTTTAAATTTCTTTTTACAAACCTGCATGCAGGCTTTGTTTAAATTTTTATACACCGTGGCCAGGTAAAGCAGATAGGTTACGTTTTCTTTTTTGTATTTCTCTTCTATATAATACCAAAAACCATGGCCTGCAATTTCGGGCCTTTTAAAAGCAAACTTGCTGAACTTGCTGTAATTGCCGCTTAGTATTTCGCTTTTCATTTCATCATCAAGCTCAGTACTCCAGTTTTGCGCCAG
>JANMBZ010000089.1:0-1733 GCA_031360765.1 Chitinophagaceae bacterium | reverse complement strand
GTGCGATTTGGATTTTTCATTTCGCCACTGATGTTTAAAGCAGTTTCGCCACCGGCAAAAGCAAAAAATAAAATGAGCGACGCAGTTCCTAATTTATCAACCGAAGGAAATCCTTGCCATGCAAGGTTAGCTGTGTTAAGTTGTACAAGCCCGGCTACCAGTATTAAAATAAGCGGTAAAATTTTTATTAGTGTAACGATCTTAATTACAATCATCCCCTGTTTTGTACCGATGATATTACTATAAGCTACCGCAATAAAAATGAGGAGAAACAAAAGCCCCCGGTAAAAATATTGGTTAAGAATGGGAAACGGAATGGATAGCATATCGGCAATACCATTGATGAGAGCAGCGGCCACAAAAGCGCCGGTACCAAACCAAAAAAGTGTGTTGGCTAAAAAGCCCCAGAACGGCCCAAATGCTTTTTCGATATAGGCATACATACCACCCGATGTAGTGATACGGCTGCTTACTTCTGCATAACATAAAGCAACCAGCAAAAACATAAACCCACAAACTGCATAAGCTATAATACTGGCATTGCCTAAAATGCCCGCTATCAATGCAGGTAATAAAAAGATACCACTGGCAATGGCGATGTTGATTACATTAATAGCCACATCTGCAATGCCCAATTCTCTTTTTAGTCCTTCGTTTTCGTCAGTCATTTTTTATTTGATTTTATGTGCTTCCATATCAATCATAATCAAATACATTTCTATGCAAGGCCATTTTACTTTGTGCCAGCTATCGGTCGGAATTTATTTTTTTACAAATAACTCAGCCACTTTTTTTCAGGATGGCTGCTTTTGTATTTATCATACCATTTGCACAGGGGATATAATGCAATTACAACAGATATCCAGATGATATAGGCAACAGCCAGACTATATCCCTCGCCGGGTGCTACAAATTTCCAGGGCATGCCTGGTGCTCCTTTCAATCCTTCAGCAAGAGTATGCCCACGGGACAGGTATAGAATAATATTGATGCAGGTCAACAAATAAAAGTGAATGATATAATAGAACATGGGTACCCTGCCATAAATAATAAATATTTTTGAAAGTCGGCTTCCGGTATTTTTAACCAACCCCAGAAAAATAAGCGCAGGGCCAATGGTGGCGCACATATACAGCAATGAAGGTGGGTATTTTTGTACATTCATAAAAGATAAAAAAGTGTACAAGGTATTTTTTTGTATGGACCAATGTAATGGGTCGCCGTAAAGATTTGTGAAACGCAGTATTGCAAAAAATATCAGTAATCCTACACCTGTTCCTATGAGAATTTTATTTCGCTGTGGCACTTCATAAGCAGTAAAAACCTTACCAAAACAATAGCCCAGCATCATCAATCCACTCCAGGAAAGAAAAGGATAAAATATAAATAAGCTATGTCCGCTCCACAAATTGATCGCTCCCTGTCTGTGAAGTAGGTTCCACCAAAAAGGAAATGCACCCTGGTGATCAGCTTCTGCAAAATCGAGAATATTATGTCCCAGCACTATCAACAATCCTGTAATTAAAATAACATAAAAAGGCAACCAGATCATCAGCCCCAGGATGGCCATACTGATACCAATGGCCCAAAGGGTTTGAATAATAAAAACGCTGAAATGAATATCTGCGGTAGTTCCTAATGTTATAATAGTTAAGTCAACCAATACCAACCAAAGCCCACGGGTAATTAAAAACTGGCTGAGTTCTTTTTTTGTTTTTCTGCCGCTCTGTAAC
>JANMBZ010000171.1:0-9302 GCA_031360765.1 Chitinophagaceae bacterium | reverse complement strand
CGAAAAGTTTTTAAGCAGGATATACATTTTAAACAACAGGTCATCAAAATCCATAGCGCCGTTTTTAAAACAACGCTTTGTATATGCATCATAAATTAATCCAATTGCCGGGCGGTTACTTCTTGCATCTTCCTGTTGCAGGGCCCAGTCGTTCATATATTCTGCCGGGCCAATCAATGAATTTTTTGCGGAGGAAATTCTGTTGTAAACCACGTTGGGCTTGTACAGCTTATCATCCAGCATTAGTTCGTTGATGACTGTTTTAACAACCGATTTGGCATCATCAGTATCGTAAATAGTAAAGTTGCTTGGGTAGCCCAGCTTGGGTGCTTCGGCTCTTAATATTCTTGCAAATACGCTGTGAAAAGTGCCGATGTATAAATTACGGGCTTCGGTATTGCCTAAAATTCTTTCTACCCTTTCCTTCATTTCTGCAGCCGCCTTATTGGTAAAAGTGAGTGCCAGTATATTAAAGCTGTCAACCTTGTGTGCAGCCATTAAGTGTGTAATACGTGTGGTAAGCACTTTTGTTTTGCCGCTGCCAGCGCCGGCAATTATCATGATGGGTCCGTTTACATGCATTACTGCCTCCCGTTGTGGTTCGTTCAGTTCGTCTAAATACTTCATTATGCGAAGGTACGAATTAGGGGTTGAGGTGGAAGGAGGAAATAAATGAGTTCATAAAAAGACATTCAATTTTCAGGGAGCTATTAATAATGCGGTTACAGGATTATTTATAGAGATTTTACTACAAAAAAATATCCCTTCTACTACAACCTTCCGCTTTTTTTTAACGTAGGTTTACTTTTTAAATATCCGATTATCCAAACCTATAAATACACTCCTATGAACCACCTAACCAGCATGCCCGACGAAAAACTTATCCAGTTTTACCTCAACGGCGATCCCAATGCAATGGCAACCCTTGTAGAACTTTATAAAGACAGGGTTTACCGGTCCATTTATAATATTGTGCAGGATAAATATGCTGCTGAAGAAATTTTTCAGGAAGTGTTTATTTCTCTTATCAACAATATGATTGCGGGTAAGGCCGGCGAAGAAGGAAATTTTTTGCATTGGGCTACCCGTATTGCACAAAATCTTTGTATAGAATACAACCGAAAATCCAGGCTAAACCTGGTGGCAGATATTGATACTGAAAAAATTAATTTTTCAGTACCGGCAGCAATGCCTGCAACAAATTATCACGAAAGCCATGGCAATATAAAAAGCATGATAGATATGCTGCCACAAAACCAACGGGAAGTAATGTTGCTTAACCATTATGGTGGCTTAAGCTTTACAGAAATTGCTGAAGTGATGAAATGCAGTGTTAACGTAGCTTTAGATAGTATGAAGCAGGCATTGAACAGTCTGCGTAAAATGATGAATGAAAAAAAAGTTGTGCTGGGTTAAACTGTTATCAACATAAATAGAAAAAAAACTACATAGTTTTAAAACGCCCAACTACAATTTATTTATTTGTTTACAAAGATATTTGTAGTGTTAATTATCCAAATAACCTAAACCCTATACCTGATTATGAAAAACCTGTTATCCTTAACCGATGAAGAATTGATTACTTCCTTTAACGAAGGAAATCCCAATGCTATGGAATTGTTGGTAAACCGGCACAAAGTCCGCATTTACACTTCTATTTATGTGTTGGTAAAAGATAAATACCTGGCCGAAGATCTTTTTCAGGACCTGTTTATTAAAGTAATAGAAACCTTCAGGGCCGGAAAGTACAAGGAAGAAAATAAGTTTGTACAATGGGCCATGCGTATTGCACACAATCTTTGTGTTGATCATTTTAGAAAAATTAAAAACAAACCGGTTATTAAAACAAGCGAAGGCACCGATATTTTTGATGTACTAAATTTTGCAGAACCCAGTGCAGAAGATGTTATAATGAAAACACAAAGCAGCGAACAAATAATGAAACTGGTTTGCATGCTGCCCGAAGACCAGCGTGAAATTATTATTTTAAGGCATTTTGCAGATCTTAAATTCAGAGAAATTTCAAAAATTCTGAACTGTAGCGTAAACACCGCTTTAGGCCGTATGCGCTATGCATTATTAAACCTGCGTAAACTTATTGAAGAAAAACAAGTTGCACTGTAAATTACAGAATCGTACCTCTTGAACCTGTAAAACCCCTAAAGATGAATTGCCTTCCTGTATGGAGGGCATTCATTTTTTAAACGGAATAAATACCGCTTTTATTTTTAAAGCATATTGAGTATATTTAATATCATTAAACCTCCTCATTATGCCTTTTTTCGATTTTCATTGCCACCCGGGTTTAAAGCCCCAGTTCTCAAAGCCTGCAACAAAGCCATCGCCATGGGATGATATAAAAGCAAGACTTGCTGTTGCCAAAGGCTGGACGATAAGAATTAACACCCTCTTTAACGAAGTGCTTAACTCGCAATCAAATCTTACACAGCTATTTAATAATAAAGTAAGAATGATTGGCGTAATACTGCATGCACCCGAACAAAAAATTGGCCAGGTACTGGGCGAAAAAGGAATTGTAAATAAAGGCAAAATAACGCTTATTGATAAAACACAATTAACGTATCTCACAACCGGTATTCATTCATACGAATTAATAAATGAAGAGCTGAAATGGCTTACCACGGCGGTTTCGCCCATTGCCGGTGCTAAATTTAAAATTGTAAAAAAAGCATCCGACTTTAATGAGACAGATGAAAATACCGTGTTTGGAATTATTATAGTTGAAGGCCTGCATTGTTTTTTTGATGATCCATTTGCTGTAGATGCAAAAGAAAAATTCACTAAAAATTTTAATGAATTTACAGCTACCAATACGGTGGTATCCATAAACATCTGCCACATGCAGCAGAACCAGTTTTGCAATCATGCTTATGGCATTCAGCTTTTTAACCCTGCACTTTTTTACCCTACAGGTAAGGGCATTACAAACTGGGGCAGCGAGGTAATTAATTTAATGGTGAGTAAAAAAATATTAGTTGATATTAAACACATGAGCCTTAAAGCAAGGCTGGATTTATATCGTATGTTTAAGCTGCCCGACCCCGAACCTAAATATGTGCAGCCTCTCATTTGCACCCATGCAGGCACAACCGGCCTTCCCATTATTGACAGGGTAAAATATATTGAAAGTGTACCGGCGGATAAAGGACCGGTATATGAATTGGTACACCTGAAGCCCAAAAGCAGGTTTTACGATGATGTGTATCATAATGCAAGCAGCATCAATTTATATGATGAGGATATTGAAAACATTTTTTTATCAGAGGGAATTATTGGTCTTTCTTTCGATCAGCGTATACTCGGTTTTGGAGATGACAGCGGATTGCCCCAAGTAAAAGTACCACACGATTTTGAATACATAAGCCACCAAGAAGCTACTTTCTTTTTTGGCCCAACGCCGGGTAATTTAAATGTTTGGCCCGATGATAATAATGTATGGGCCAGTGAGGATTTTTTTGAATTGTCGCAGAATCAGGATCTGTATCCAGATGTGCACCGCAAATTCCTCATCAATAACATACTGCACATTTTGTGGGTGGCCAATAAAAATACACGAATCGGTTTAAAAAAAGCCGCAAAGCAAATTTGTATTGGTACCGATTTTGACGGGCTGATTAATGCCATTGATTGCTGCAAAACAGCAGATGGATTACAGCAATTAAAAATTGATATGAGAGAAGAACTGGAAAAAGCATTAAATAAAAATGGATTTCAGGCTTTAAATGTTGATGTTTTACTGGATGATATTTTTTATAATAATGGAAAGGATTTTATGCTGAAGCGGCTTAAAGAAATGAAAGGGTAACCGACAAAAAAAGCATTAACGAAATACTACATGTATTCACTATTATCGTCAAGATATTATTTATTGTATTTATATGGATGCCTAAATCGGGCATTTTGCCCCTTTTTATTACCACTTTGAGGTATTTTTTATTCCAAAAAACTGTGTTCTATTTGTGTATCAAATAAAACATCAGTTCTTCTTTGCCATAAATTATTAAAGGCCCGTTTTTTAGCCGAACCTTTTTGAGAACAAAGGGAATCTTTCCTTTGTGGATTTTTCTCATGCTTGAACACATCCCCGTCCCGATTCCTCGGGATGGGTCTTTTTTTTAGTAGGAAAAATAGTGACTAAAAATATTATCAAAAAAATACTAAAATAATTAGTGTGAATAAAATTAAACAATTATCTTTGGTTCCGAATTTACATTTACAACGCAAAACCAGATACATCAACTAAAAAAAATTCAGACAATGAGCAAAACAGAAAATTTAGAAAAAACAGAAAAATTTAAGGCGCTAAAATTAACGATGGACAAGATCGACAAAGATTTTGGCAAAGGATCGGTAATGATGATGAGTGATAAAGGAGTTGTGGAGCAGGAAGTTATTTCAACAGGCTCTATTGGCCTGGATATGGCTTTGGGCATTGGTGGCCTCCCAAAAGGAAGAGTAGTGGAAATCTACGGGCCGGAAAGTTCTGGTAAAACAACATTGGCAATACATGTAATTGCCGAGGCACAAAAGAAAGGCGGTATGTGCGCATTTATAGATGCGGAGCATGCATTTGATAGTGTATATGCACAAAAGTTGGGAGTTGATATTGATAATTTATTGATATCTCAACCCGATTATGGTGAGCAGGCTTTGGAAATTGCAGACCGGTTAATTCTTTCTGGTGCATTGGATGTGGTGGTTATAGATTCAGTAGCAGCATTGGTGCCAAAAGCCGAACTCGAAGGCGAAATGGGCGATAGCAAAATGGGTTTGCAGGCCAGGTTAATGAGCCAGGCATTAAGAAAACTTACTGCTACCATAAATAAAACAAACAGTTGCTGCATTTTCATCAATCAGTTGCGTGAAAAAATAGGTGTTATGTTTGGTAACCCCGAAACAACTACTGGTGGTAACGCATTGAAATTCTATGCATCCGTAAGATTAGATATCCGCCGCATGGCGCAGATAAAAGATGGCGATGATGCTATTGGCAACCATGTAAAAGTAAAAGTGGTAAAAAATAAAGTGGCACCACCCTTCCGTATAGCGGAGTTTGATATTATTTACGGCGAAGGTATTTCTAAAGTGGGCGAAATTATTGATATGGGTGTTGAGTTGGGTATTGTACAAAAAAGCGGAAGCTGGTTTAGTTACAATAGCGATAAACTTGGCCAGGGCCGTGAATCGGTGAAGCAACTAATGCTTGATAACCCGGAAATGGCTAATGAAATTGAAGTCAAGATCAGGGAAAAAATTAAAGAAGCACAGTCGGCATAAAGCCTGTCTAAAAATAAATGCTTATTGGGTTAGTAAGTATAAAGCTATTGCGTGTAAAAGCGCAATAGCTTTTTTATTGGCTTATTTTTGTGTTCAGATTACCAGATGAGATAATTATGTCGGCAATAAAAATATAAATACTTGAACAAGAGAAGCATAGCACATATAGCATTGATTTTTACAAATATCTTCTTTGCTATAAACCTGTCTGCGGTTAAACATCTTACAAACAACCACCTGGTACAGGCTTTTGGTTTAAATGTAGTTAGGATTGGTGTTAGTGTTATTTTGTTTTGGATATTGTATTTAATGAAGCCGGTAAATATTAAAATAGATAAGGCAGACAGGATGAGGCTTTTTCTTTGTGCCCTTTTTGGTATTGCCATTAACCAATTAATGTTTATAAAAGGCCTTTCATTAACCCACTCTATTCACGCAGCACTTCTTTTACTAATTACTCCAATTTTAATAGTTATAATTGCCGCCTGGATTTTAAAAGAGCGGTTGGGAATTTTAAAATTAGCAGGTTTGGCATTGGGTATTTTGGGGGCATTGGTTTTAATTTTAGCAAAAGATAATGCCGGTAATGCTGATAACGTTTTGTTGGGCGACATCTTTATTATAATCAATGCCATTTCTTACACCATCTATTTTATAATTGTAAAACCATTAATGGCTAAGTACAATGCCATAGTTATTTTAAGATGGGTTTTTACATTGGGGCTTATTTTGGTACTTCCATTTGGTTGGGTTCAGTTTACAGAAATTCCCTGGCAACAATATGGTGCTGTTGATTTTACAAGTATGGCATTGATTGTTATTACCGGAACATTTTTAGCCTATCTCTTTAATTTATACGGAATTAAAATACTTGGAGCATCGGTTGCAGGCTTTTATATTTATACCCAGCCAGTGTTTGCAGCATTAATAGCCATGCTTTTTTTACATGAGCACCTGGCTTTTTATAAAATTATTGCGGCGGTGCTTATTTTCAGCGGCGTTTATCTGGCCAATAAACAATTTAAAAAATGATAAGTTACCAGTTAGCAAATACAGATGATGAATATAAACAAGCCGCATTGCTTTTTAAAGAATATGCAGCATGGCTTAATATTGATTTAAGTTTTCAGCATTTTGATGATGAGTTGCTTGAGTTAAAAGTAATGTATGCTAACCCAAATGGAGGCATTATGCTTTGTAAAAATGAAGATGAATTTATTGGCTGCGTTGCCATCAGAAAAATTGATAACAATATTGCTGAACTAAAGCGCATGTTTATAAAACCTGCCTATCAAAAAAAAGGGATAGGGAAAACATTGCTTGAGAAAGCGGTTGAACTTGCTAAGTTGCTTAATTATAAAAAAATGAGGTTAGATACCTTAAATTATATGGCGCCAGCCATTAACCTTTACAAACAATATGGCTTTTATCAAATTCCGGCTTACTATAACAACCCAAATGAAACCGCAGTTTATTTTGAAAAAATATTTACAGATTGATTATTTTTTCGGATAATCAAAAAATACAAACTCTTTTTTTGCTTTAGCAAAACCAACCCAGTTGGTAATATCAGCAGATGCGGCAAAAACACCGCAGGTTGGCATATTATCAATTTGTACCGAACTATTTAGATTATTTACAAAATTGGTAATACCGGGATTGTGTGAAAATATCGCCACTGAATTTAATTCATCCGGTAAAGCGGATATCACCTCAAAAAAAACGCTTGCAGGTGCATGATATAAAGCTGAAACGAAAATAATTTCAGATAAAGGTATTTGTAAACCTGCAGCAAAAATTTCAGCAGTTTTTTTTGCTCTTGCAGCGGGGCTTGCTACTAAAGCATCAATTTTAATTTTTTTATATAGCAACCGCTTTGCCATTTCAGGTGCATCAGTTTTGCCCCGCTCATTTAAAGGGCGCTCAAAATCGTTACCAAAAAAACTTTGGTCGCTTTTAGCATGGCGTATAATGAAAACTGTTTTCAATTTACTGTTTGTATAAAAGTATAAAATTATTTAGCAATACTGCAAATAATGAAACCAAAGTTCTGCAACTTTACATACAAACTGATGTATGAATAAATTTATCGGCCGTGTAATATCATTTTTTGTTTTAGCGGGGCTTTCTTTTTCGTGTATTACAACAAAAAAAGTTAGCCAGGCACCGGTAAACATCAGCAGTATCAAATACATTGGTGGTTATGAAATTCCATTCAACCTCAAATACAAAAACACAACAGTTGGTGGCTTATCGGGCATTGATTACGATGCAAAAAACGAATTGTATTATTTGATTAGCGACGACAGAAGTGATAAAAATGCTGCCCGTTTTTATACAGCTAAAATTTTTATTTCTCCAAAAGGCATTGACAGCCTGGTTTTTATTGATGTAGAAAATATGCTGCAGCCCGGTGGAAATGTTTATCCCAATAGTTTACAGAATCGTTTTAAAACCCCCGATCCAGAAGCAATACGATACAATGCTGAAAAAAAATATTTAGTATGGAGCAGCGAAGGTGAAAGGATAGTGAAAGCAAACGACACCATGTTAACAGACCCATCGGTAATAATGATCAATCGCAATGGAAAATATATTGACAGCTTTGCTTTACCGGTTAACCTTAAAATGACTGCAATAGAAAAAGGCCCGAGAAGAAACGGTGTGTTTGAAGGAATGAGTTTTGCCGATAATTATAAAACACTTTATGTAAATGTAGAAGAGCCGCTTTATGAAGATGGGCCAAGGGCTGATATTGTGGACAACAATGCTTTTATACGCATTGTAAAATTTGATGTAAAACATAAAAAAAGTACCGCTCAATATGCGTATAAATTAGAACCAGTAGCTTATGCCGCAAAACCCGAAAATGAATTTAAAATCAATGGAGTACCTGATATACTTAGTTTGGGCAATAATAAATTACTGGTAATTGAACGTTCGTTCTCAACCGGAAGGTTGCCATGTACTATTAAGATTTTTATTGCAGATTTAACAAATGCAACGGACGTTAGCCCAATAACTCTTAAAAATAATTTATCCTTTACAGCTGTTTCAAAAACTAAGCTGTTGAATATGGATGACCTTGGAATTTATACTGATAATATTGAAGGCGTAACATTTGGCCCTGTTTTGCCTAACGGACATAAAACATTACTGTTTATTGCCGATAACAATTTTACGGTTGTAGAAAAAGCCCAGGTTTTACTGTTTGAAGTAATTGAATAAAAAATCTTTATAAACGGCTATTCAGTTTCTGATGTATTGAGTTAGCTTTACCATTCAAAATTTAAAGCAATGACTAATCTTCTTAAAAAAATAACGATATTATTTTTATTTCTTTATCTGCCATTTTGCAGTATGGCCTGGGGTGTGTTAGGTCATCGCATTGTGGGGCAAATTGCAGACTCATACCTTACTAAAAATACAAAGCGTGAAATTTTTAAAATACTCGGCAATGAATCTGTAGCCATGGCAAGTAACTGGCCCGATTTTATAAAATCTGATCCGGCTTATAAATACCTGGATGTGTGGCATTATATCAATTTAAAAAGTGGCCTCAGCGAAACTGATTTAAAAAATTACCTGGCAACCGATACAGTAACCGATGCATACACAAAAATAAACTGGTTAACCGGCGAGCTTAAAAATAAAGAGCTGGAGCAGGATAAAAAAGTTTTATACCTGCGTATGCTTATACATATTGTGGGCGATATACACCAGCCATTGCACATTGGAAGGTTTGAAGACCGTGGCGGAAACAGCATAAAAGTAAACTGGTTTAAAGATCCCTCAAACCTGCACTCAGTGTGGGATTCGAAGCTGATAGATTTTCAGCAACTGAGCTACACAGAATATGCATCTTCCATAAATTACACTACCAAAGCAATAAGAAAAGAATGGCAGGCCCAACCGGTTAGCGACTGGATCTGGCAATCATATCAACAGGCAGAAAAAATTTATGCTGATGCAAAACCAGATGCTAATTTAAGTTACGAATACAA
>JANMBZ010000072.1:0-33283 GCA_031360765.1 Chitinophagaceae bacterium | reverse complement strand
CGGCAACTGACCGGTACCATAGGCCGATGCTTCGTTCACCAGCAGCGGTGGCAAATATTCGGTGTAACCGGCAGCAGTGTTGTAATCTAAAAAATATTGTATTAAAGCCCGTTGCAGTTTTGCGCCCTTGCCTTTGTATAAAGGAAAGCCGCTGCCGGTAATTTTTGCACCAGTTTCAAAATCAACCAGGTCGTATGTTTTTATAAGCTCCCAATGCGGCACCGCAGTTGCAGTCAATACAGGTTTTTTTCCGCCTTCTCTTACCACTTCATTCTCTTCAGGTGTTTTACCTTTGGGCACAGATGTGTGTGGAAGATTGGGTATTACAATCAATGCGTCGAGTAATTTTTTTTCAGCATCAGCCAATTGCTGCGCCAGATTTTGAAGTGCAGATTTATGATTGGCAACTTCCAATTTTTTATTTTCAGCGGCATCTTTTTCGCCCTTACCCATCAGCATACCAATTTCTTTACTGGCGGCATTAATGCCTGCCTGCAAAGCTTCGCTTTCGGTTTTTAATTTACGAACCTGCTCATCAGTTTCCAGTATTTTATCCACAAGTGAAATATCAGCAAAATTTTTAACCGCCAACTTTTCTTTTACCAATGCCGTGTGCTGCCTGATATAACTGATCTGTAACATCTTCTTTAAAAATTTTCAGCAAAGGTAAGGTTTTGATTTTTTTTGTTTACCGGCATTTGAACCCTGATTGGGCAGATGTGGCGACGCTCCGTTCAATAATATATCTTTGGTCATCTTTAATTACGTTTTACAATTCTTCAATCTAATCTAAAAACATAATCAGTTCCCCCTTCAGGGGGCGGAGGGGGCTTGGGCTCTGTGTTTTTCTTTTATCTTTGCCCCATGCAACACCTCACAGAAGATTTACAGGTACGCTGGTTAAAGCTCCGTATTAAACTAAAAGAACGCTTTGGCATTAAGCCCGATATGGATGGTATTCTTTTTTTAATAGGCATACAGGAACTCGGCAGTGGTAAACAGGAGTTTAGCAAAGAAGAAAAGCAGGACCTGATGCATATTGCCGTTTGCACCGTACTTTCGCTCAGCGGTTATTATGCCCCCGAGGGTAATGACGAAGAAGGCTGGCCGCATTTTAAACAACTGAAACCTTTGCCTGGCTTTATTATGATTGAACAGGAAAATTTTTTAAAAGACCATATTCTGTTATATTTTCAAAACCAAAAATTTATTGACTAATTATTTTTTATGTACAAGATGAAGACTATAGTTACGCTTGCCTTTGCATTATTAATTGCAACAACTATTACCGCACAGGTAAAAAAACCAGTTACAAAAAAAACAACCACTAAAAAAACCACCGTTAAAAAAACCACAACTGTTAAACCGGTAAAGCCTGTTGCTGCTGTAAAAACAGCAATTAAACTGCCCGGCACCCGTGTAAAAATTACAACTGATTCTGGGGTAATGGTAATACGCCTGTATGATAAAACCCCTAAACACCGTGATAATTTTATTAAACTGGCCAACGATCATTTTTTTGATAGTCTTATTTTTCACCGGGTAATTTCACAGTTTATGATACAGGGCGGCGATCCGCAAAGTAAAAATGCACAACCCGGCCAAATGCTGGGCAGTGGCGATGTGGGCTACACAATACCTGCCGAATTTGATACCAGTTTTATTCATAAAAGAGGGGCATTATCTGCTGCCCGTATGGGCGATAATGTAAACCCCGCAAAAGCCAGCAGCGGCTGCCAGTTTTATATTGTACAAGGCAAAACCTGGACAGATGCAGATTTAAACAATATGGAAATGCAGCGTGGTACAAAATACACTCAGGCACAAAGAAAAATTTATAAAACCGTTGGCGGCACACCGTTTTTAGATATGGGCTACACCGTATTTGGCGAAGTTGAAAGCGGCATGGAAGTTATTGACAAAATTGCTTCGGTGCCAAAAGGGCCGGGCGACCGACCGTTGGGCGATGTACATATGTATGTGCAGGTAATAAAATAATTTGCATTTAAATTTCTTATTGTAATTGATTCTTTTACCTTTAACATCAAATTATATAAAATGAATTTTCCGGAAAATATCAGATACACCAAAGACCACGAGTGGGTTTCTTTAGATGGCACAACTGCTACTATTGGCATTACCGATTTTGCACAGCGTGAACTGGGCGATATTGTGTATGTAGATATAAGCGCAAAAGGCAGGCCCGTACATGCTGAAGAAGTTTTTGGCACTGTAGAAGCAGTTAAAACTGTAAGTGATCTTTTTTCGCCGCTTGCTGGCACCGTTATAGAAACCAACCCATTGCTTGATGCACAACCTGAGCTGGTAAATACAGATCCATACGGCCAGGGCTGGATGGTAAAAATGACTGTTGCAGATATTACTGATTTTGAAAAACTGATGGATTCGGCTGCCTACTCAGCCACAGTTGCATAGTAATAAAATTTCCATGCAAAATCCTACAAAACCTTTATCTGTAAAAAGATTTATTCCAGGCATTGCCTGGTTTTTTCTTGTACTGGTTTTAATTTGTTTGCCTGGCTCCGATATTCCACCGGTTGAAAACTGGCTCAACTATATTTACTTTGATAAATGGGTGCATATCGGATTGTTTTCTATCCTTACCTTTTTGTTTATTTACCCGGTAAGTAAGCTTGATTTTACAAATTCATTAAAAAAAAATACGGCCATTAAAATTGCCCTGGCTGCCTGGATATGGGCATTAACTACCGAGTTTATTCAAAAATACTTTGTACCCGACCGCAGTTTTGATATGTACGATTGGGCTGCAGACAGTTTTGGCATTTTGGTAGCCTTTACCTGGTGCTGGAAAAAATACCTGAAATAAAATAGCTGTAAATGAGCCTGCACAAGGTTTGCTGACTTTTAAACCGTTTAACTTATCTTCGCATTATGCTGAATACCGAAAACATGGAGTACAATACAACCAGGAATTTTTTAATAATGAGAGAATATGGAAGACATATTCAGAAAATGGTTGAATACCTGTTAACTATTGAGGACAAAGAAGAGCGGCAACGCAATGCATATGCTGTTATTGAACTGATGGGATTTTTAAATCCGCATTTAAAGAATGTGGAAGATTTTCGCCACAAATTGTGGGATCATCTTTTTCTCATCAGCGATTTTACGCTCGATGTAGAAAGCCCCTATCCTATTCCAACACGTGAAACCTTAAAGGCCAAGCCCGAGCGTTTACGTTATCCAAAAAGATATCCCAAATTTAATCACCTGGGTAAAAATATTGAAGTAGTTATTGATAAGGCTTTGAAGGAAGAAAATCCCGAAAAGAAACAGGGCTTTGCCAATGCAGTAGCGTATTATATGAAGCTTACTTACAGCAACTGGCATAAAGAGCTGGTGCATGATGATAATATACAAACAGAATTATCGGCCATGACCAAGGGCGAACTGGAATTTAATAACCGCCCCTTTGTTAAGCACCGTGTTGATATTCGTGATGAAAATGATTACGGCAAACGCCCAGCCAATGGTTATCGTAAAAACTTTAGCAGTGGCGGCCGAGATAACAGGAATGCAGGTGGAAGAGATAACAGAAATAATACCGGTGGCGGTGGCGGAAACAGAGATAACAGGGGCGGCAACCGGGATAACCGCGGCGGCAACAGTGCTGGTAATGGCAGCGGCGACAACAGAAATAATAACAACCGTAATTTTAAAAAGAGATACTAATAATTACACGAATTAACCGAATTACACTAATTATTAAAGCCTGATTTTTACAGTCAGGTTTTTTTATTCCAGTTTAAAAAAATTCGTGTAACTCGTGTAATTCATTTTAATTCGTGTAATAAAAAAAGTATGCAATCATTTGAAGTAAGAGGCGGAAAAAGATTATCCGGAGAAATAACACCACAGGGTGCAAAAAACGAAGCACTGCAAATTATATCCGCCGTGCTGTTAAGTGCAGAAAAAATAACGATCTCCAACATACCGGATATTGTGGATGTAAACCTGCTGATAGAATTGCTGGGAGAAATGAAAGTAAAGATTGACCGGCAAAGCCGTGATACCTGCACTTTTCAGGCAGATGATGTAGATGTGGATTACCTGCACAGCGAAGCTTATCATAAAAAAAGCGGCAAGCTCCGTGGCTCTGTAATGCTTGCAGGTCCGCTGTTGGCACGTTTTAAAAAAGCATACATACCAAAACCTGGTGGCGATAAAATTGGCAGAAGAAGATTGGATACACACATTATTGGTTTTGAAAAACTGGGAGCAAAATTTGCTTACGATACCGAAGATGGATTTTTTCATTTAGAAACTACCGGCTTAAAAGCGGCCAATATTCTGCTGGATGAACCAAGTGTTACCGGCACGGCCAATATTTTAATGGCCGCATCTATGGCAGCAGGTACTACCACAATT
This sequence comes from Chitinophagaceae bacterium, assembly GCA_031360765.1. Taxonomy (GTDB): domain Bacteria; phylum Bacteroidota; class Bacteroidia; order Chitinophagales; family Chitinophagaceae; genus Ferruginibacter. The sequence goes on along the minus strand of JANMBZ010000072.1, from coordinate 28,873 downwards.
TACAATGCCGCCTGCGAACCTTATGTACAACAACTTTGCAAAATGCTTAACCGCATGGGCGCAAAAATAAGCGGCATTGGCAGCAACATGCTTACCATAACCGGTGTTGATGCTTTGGGCGGCACGGAGCACCGCATGTTACCCGACATGATTGAAGTAGGCTCTTTTATTGGCCTGGCGGCGATGACTCAGAGTGATATCACCATTAAAAATGCAGGAATAGAACACCTGGGCGTTATACCTGAAAGGTTTCAGCAACTGGGCATACAAATGAATTTTGTGGGCGATGATATTCATATTCCTGCTCAGGAAATTTATGAAATTCAAAAGTATATGGATGGCGGTGTGTTAACAGTTTACGATCATCCCTGGCCGGGCTTTACACCCGATCTTTTAAGTATAGTTTTAGTAACCGCCATACAGGCAAAAGGCAGCGTACTTATACATCAAAAAATGTTTGAGAGCCGTTTGTTTTTTGTAGATAAGCTGATTGATATGGGAGCCCAAATTATTTTGTGCGATCCACACCGTGCCGTTGTTATTGGTTTAGAAAGAGAGCAGCAATTGCGTGGCATAACCATGAGCAGTCCGGATATACGTGCCGGCGTAGCCTTGCTGATTGCAGCATTGAGTGCACAAGGCAAAAGTACCATACAAAATATTGAACAAATAGACCGTGGTTATCAGAACATAGATGAAAGGCTGATAAAATTAGGTGCTGATATAAAAAGAATAAATTAATTTTTGGCAAGATGAAAAAATCGATACCAATATTTCTTTTCTTTTTTCTGCTGATGTTTTGTAGCGCCTGCCGCAACAAAACTGTTGTGTTACTTACCAAACAATGGGATTGTGTGCAGGTAGAAAATATCGTTGCTCCCAATGCAAAAATGCTTTCGGCAAAAGATTCTGCAAATGCAGAAGATCTTAAAGCACTGATGCAATCCATAAACTGGACCTTTAAAAATAATATGCGTTACGAATGTGCCATTAACGAACGAATTACGGTACAGGGAAAATATGAATTGCTGGAAAATGATAAGATCATGATCTGCACACCGGCATCCGAAATAAGCCGCAACCGGTATATTATTAAATCGTTAACTGCAGATGAACTGGTGTTGGCTGGCAATGCTGAAAATACAAATGTGGTGCTTCATTTCAGGCCGCATTAATAAATTAAAAATTAAGTACTTTCTTTGCACATGGATAATAAACTCATCATCATCACAGCTCCATCCGGTGCAGGCAAAACATCCATCACCCGTTACCTGATGCAGACTTTTCCGCAACTGGCGTTTTCTATTTCGGCAGCAACCCGCAGCCCAAGGGGCAATGAAAAAGATGGGGTGGATTATCATTTTATCAGCACCGAAGCGTTTAAAAATAAAATACAGCACAAGGAATTTGTGGAGTGGGAAATGGTGTACGAAGGAAAATATTATGGCACTTTAAAAACAGAGCTGGAGCGTATCTGGCAGCAACATAAAATTCCCGTACTGGATATTGATGTGAAAGGAGCCATACATGTTCAGCAGCAATATCCCCAAACTTCACTCAGTCTTTTTATACAAACGCCATCCGTTGATGAATTAAAGAAAAGGTTAGAAAGCCGGGGTACCGAAACAGCAGAATCTTTAGCTGCAAGGGTTAACAAGGCGGCTTACGAACTTTCATTTAAAGATCAGTTTAATAAATTGATAACAAACGATGAACTGCAGCGTGCCTGCACAGAAGCTGAAGATATTGTAGCTGAGTTCATCAAACAATAAAATCCGTTTAAAAACTCTTTCTTATTTTTATACTATGGATTGGATAACGCCCATTGCTATTATAGCTTCACTGCTGCTGATTGGTTTTTTTGCCGGTATAGAGATCGCTTTCATATCTGCCAACAAACTATCAATAGAACTTAACCGCAAGCAAGGCACTAAAAGCGGAAAAGTATGGGGTTTTTATGCCGACAGGCCGGCACGATTTATCGGTACTACGCTTGTTGGTATTAATCTTGTTTTTGTAGTGTACGGTTTATTAGTGGTAGATATGTTATCTCCCATCTGGCTATGGATAAAATCAAATCTGCCGGCTTCGGCCAATAACTGGGTTGATTATATTAAGCTTTTTGTTGAAACCCTTCTTTCAACCCTCATTGTACTTTTTGTAGAATTTTTATTTAAGGCGTTTTTTAAGGCACGTAATAGCAGCATTCTCAGCTCAACATTCATCAGCAATATCGTTCGGTTATTTTACTGGCTGTTTTCGTCCATCGGTATTTATTTTGTGAATGCAGCAGAGTGGATTTTAAAATACGTGCTCAATGTAAAAATCACCACAAAAAAAGATGCCTTCAGTAAAGTAGATCTGGAGCATTTTATACAGCAGAGTAAAAGCCACGAAGAGGAAGACAGCAGTGAGTTAAACAAAGAATTATTTGAAAATGCCCTATCTCTCAGCGAAACCCGGTTACGGGAATGCCTGATACCACGCAAAGAAATTGAAGCAGTAAGCATTAAGGCATCGGTAGAAGAAGTAAAGGCAAAATTCATCAGCACAAAACTGAGTAAGCTGGTTGTGTACGATGAGAACATTGACAGCATTACCGGTTACATTCACCAGCTTGATTTGTTTAAACACCCGGCAACTGTTAACGAAATTTTGTTGCCCATACCAACCGTGCCAGAGAGTATGAATGCTACCGACCTGATGAATAAATTCAGTAAGGAAAGAAAATCAATTGCCTGGGTTATTGATGAGTTTGGCGGCACAGCAGGCATTGTAACCATGGAAGATTTGCTGGAAGAAATTTTTGGTGAAATTCAGGATGAATATGATACCGAGGAGTTTGTTGACAAACAACTATCAGCCACCGAATTTATTTTTAGCGGCCGGATGGAACTAGACCTGATAACAGAAAAATACAAACTCGTTTTTCCTGATGATGAAGAAACAGAAACACTATCTGGCTACATAATAAAAAACCACGAGCAGATACCCAAATTAAAAGACCATATTATCATTGGCAACTTCGAAATTGATATTATGAATGTGAGCGACACCCGTATTGAAATGGTTAAGCTGAAGGTTTTAAAATAAGGTTGCCAAACTTTTAAATGTATGTTTAAATTAAAATCAATCTGTAAGAAGGTTGGCAACCCTTACAGAAAGCTTTTACTTCATCTTATTTTATTTACATGATCATTGCTGTTAACACCCGGTTAGATAAAAAAACGCAGCCACAAGGTTACCCGGATTTTATGTTTACTTTGCTGCATCAGCTCGCTAAAAAAAATCCCCGGCATCAGTTTCTTTTTATTTTTGATTCGGCTTATGATGAAAAAATAATTTTTGCAAAAAATGTAACGCCAATAACCATAGGCCCAAAAACCAGCAACAGCTTACTTTTACGATACTGGTTCAATTATAAAATACCAGCTTTATTACGCAAACACAAAGTCGAGGTTTTTGTAAGTATGGAAGGCATTTGCTCTCTACGCACAAAAATACCGCAGTGCTTATTGATAAGCGATCTGAGTTTTTTGCAATCACCTCAACCCAATAAAAAATTATACACAAGGTTTTATAAAAAATATACGGCAGCCTTTTTAGCAAAGGCAAAAACCATTGCAACCGTTTCGGTATACTCAAAAAAAATACTTGCTGATATTTATAAAATTGCAGCAAATGATATTGCTGTTATTCATCCATGTATTGACGAAATTTTCAAACCGCTTGATTGGGAGCAGCAGGAAATCATCAAAGAAAAATATAGCCAAGACAAAGCTTATTTTTTATGCAGCGCAAACAGCAATCTTATAAACCTGCTTAAAGCATTTTCTTTCTTTAAAAAAAGACAGAAAAGCAATATGCAGCTTTTGATTACCGGCAACACCAGTGAAAGTTTTAAAAAAGAGCTTAAAACTTATAAATTAAGAAGTGAAGTAAAATTGCTGGAAGATATTGATAACGCAGAACTGGCGAAAATAACGGCATCGGCATACGCCATGATTCACCCCGTTTTATACGATGATATTGCTTTGCCGGCGTTGCAGGCATTACAATGCAATGTACCGCTTCTTATAGCCGATGTTGGCTCATTACCATCTGTTTTTGGTGAAGCGGCTTTATATTTTAATCCGGCAAATTTTGAACACATTGCTAATAAAATGATGCTTGTTTTTAAAGATGAAGAAAAAGCAAAAAGACTTGTAATAGCCGGTAATGAGCTGATGAAGCAATATCAATTAGATAAAAATGCTGATTTGCTGATGCAGTGTATTTTGGAATGTGCCACATAGTCCCGATTGCCATCGGGATGCTGATTTGCTAATTTTCTAAGTTTCCGATAGCCTTCTTTTTCATAAAGCAGTTAACTTCGCATAATAATTAGCTAATTAGTAAATCAGCACATTAACTATGAATCAATCTACAATAAAAATAGACGTACTGCTTGATCCCAACAAAGTACCCGAGCAAATAAACTGGACAGCAACAGACAGCACCGCAAACATGGTACAAAAAGCAAAGGCCATGAGTGTTGCTTTTTGGGATGGCGCCGATAAAACCGCCATGCGTATTGACCTCTGGACAAAAGATATGATGGTAGATGAAATGGCCGACTTTTACTACCAGATGCTGATGAGTATGGCTGATACCTTTAAACGGGCAACACAGCAACAGGAAATTAGTGACGACATGAAAAAATTTGCAAAAGAATTTTTTGATAAATTCAGAGCAATACAGTTGAAAGAACAGAAGTAAGCCACAAGGGAAATAGCCGCAAGGGGGCAAATATTAAAAGCATGATTTTTTTTACACTGCCGGCAAAAAACGGAATGTTATTAAATAAAAACTTATCCCTTGTAGCTTGTTGCTACTCCCCTTATTTTTACATAAACTAAAACACAACTATCATGAGTTTAGAACAACAGATAATGACCGAGATGAAAGAGGCTATGAAAGCCAAGAACGAAGGCGTTTTACGTGCTCTGCGTGGTATTAAAGCTGAGATTATTAAAGCAAAAACAGAACCCGGCGCTGCAGGGGAAATTGACGAAGCAACCGAACAAAAATTTTTACAAAAGATGATGAAGCAGCGCAGAGACTCCCTGGAGATTTTTGAAAAACAGGGCCGGGAAGACCTTGCTGCAAAAGAAAGAGAAGAGATGGCCGTAATTGAAAAATTTTTACCAAAACAATTGGATGAAGCTGAGCTAAAAGAAATAATTAAAAATATAATTGCAGAAACCGGTGCAGCATCGCCTGCAGATATGGGTAAAGTAATGGGCGTTGCCAGCAAACAATTGGCCGGTAAGGCAGATGGTAAAATGATCAGTGGTATAGTTAAGGATTTGCTTGCCGGTTAAAAAAGGAACCAGGGATTAGGATTTAGGAATTGGGTTTGATGTAACAGACTGCTTTTTACTAAAGGCTCCCTTCCAATTACAAATTACCAATTCCCAAATCATGCTGATAGATTTCACTTTTGCTGCCCTCCTCATTTTAGCCATCATTAAAGGTTATCAAAAGGGTTTCATCATTGCCATCTTCTCTATCATTGCATTTATTATTGGTTTGGCAGCTGCTTTAAAACTATCAGCGGCTGTTGCAGGTTATTTAAAAGACAGCATCAGTGTTTCTGCCAAATGGCTTCCCTTTATAGCTTTTGCCTTTGTATTTTTTGTGATTATTATTTTGGTAAGATTAGGGGCTAAATTAATTGAAAAGACTTTTCAGGCAGTAATGCTTGGCTGGCTTAATCGCATTGCAGGCATCCTGTTATACGCAGTTCTTTACGGTATAATTCTCAGTATTTTTATCTTTTATGCCGAAAAACTACATATACTGCAACCGGATGCCATAAAAAGTTCTCAAACCTATGCTTTTATTCAGCCTTGGGGGCCTAAAGTGATGGATAATTTTGGCAGGCTGATACCCATTTTTAAAGATATGTTTACTGAGCTGGGCAACTTTTTTAATTCAGTATCAAACAAAATTCAGCATTAATTTCAACCATTATCTTATTTAGCGTAATTTTAGCCCTAATCAGTGTTTTATAACTGTAAGATTGAGATAGCGGTTTATATTAAACAATTTGCAATTACGGATGAGCTACGAAATAAAAACAGACGGAAAATTTAAATTTATACAAGAGGGCGAAGGCGAACCTTTGCTGTTGTTGCATGGTTTATTTGGCGCATTAAGCAACTTTCAGTTTTTGATTGAGCATTTTCGTAAAACGAATAAAGTGATTGTGCCTTTGCTGCCTTTGCTGGAGCTTGATTTATTGCACACTTCTGTAGGCGGGTTGCAAAAATTTGTACACCGGTTTATTGAACATCGTAACTTAAATAATATACACCTGTTAGGTAATTCACTGGGTGGCCATGTGGCACTGGTGAATGTTTTAAAACAGCCGGAGCGTATCAAATCAATTATACTAACAGGCAGTTCGGGTTTATTTGAAAACGGCATGGGCGATACTTATCCCAAGCGTGGCGATAAAGATTATATCCGCAAAAAAACTGAGCTAACTTTTTACGATCCTGCCATGGCAACCGATGAACTGGTTAACGAAGTTTTTGAAATTACCAATAACCGGATGAAAGTGATAAAAATTATTGCACTTGCAAAAAGCGCCATACGCAATAACCTGGGCGAAGAACTGAACCAGATAAAACAACCCGCATGCCTTATTTGGGGAAACAACGATACCATTACACCACCGTTTGTAGCCAAAGAATTTCACCGCCTGATGCCAACCAGCGAATTGCATTTTGTTGACAAGTGCGGCCATGCACCCATGATGGAAGTGCCGGAAGAATTTAACAGGCTGCTGGATGCCTTTTTAACAAAATTAAAAACGCCCGCTGCAACAGTTTAATAATAATTCTTGTCATTATACTTTACAAACCGGTTTTACGTTATTAAAATAGCTGCTACTAACCTAAATCAGTTATATGCTAACCATCGAACTCATCAACAATAATATTCCACGCCTTCAACTTAAAGATACGGTGAGCAAGGCCTTACGCCTTATCAGCGATTTTAGGGTAACGCATTTACCGGTAGTGGAAGATGAAAAATTCCTGGGCCTCATCAGCGAAGATGATTTGCTTGACCAGGACGAAGCCAAGTTACCCATGGAACTGATGCAGGAGTTTTTTATACGTGCTGCTGTGCACGATAACGAACATTTTTTAAACGCCGTTACCTGCAGCAACCAGTTTGATACAACCGTGGTACCGGTAATAAACGAAGAAAATGATTTAGTAGGCGTAATTACAACAACCGATCTTTTAAAAACCATTGGCAACTTTGCCGGCACCAACGAAATTGGCGGTATCATTGTTCTGGAAATGGAACGCAGCCAGTTTGCCATTTCAGAAATAAGCCGAATTGTAGAAAGTAACGATGCCACCATCCTGCATTTAAATACAACCGTGCATGCCGAAACCGGTATGCTCACCGTTACTCTCCACATCAATAAAAAAGAAATAGCCTCTATTGTAGCTACTTTTGAAAGGTACGAGTATGATGTTATATACTATTTTGGCAACGAGAATTTTGAAAATGAAATTCACAGCAACTACCGCCACCTGATGAACTACCTTGACATTTAATGAATGAGCTTAAAAAAATAATTTACTGTTGCCTCCTTGTGCTTTTACCCGTAAGTTGCTTTGCTCAAAAAACAAAAACTCCCAATTTTATTTTTAAGGATACCGCTTTATTATTGGCAACAGCCGGCAATAAAATCTGCATAAAAAATCTGGAAGTATCTGGCACAAAAAAAACAAAAATTTATATTGTTTACCGGGAGATACAGTTTAAAAAAGGGGACTCTATTTTATTATCCGATTTGTATAACGAGCTACAACAGGCCAGGATACAGGTTTACAACACTACCCTGTTTAATGATGTAACTTTTGAAGTAACGGCACTTGATGCTTCCAATGTAAATGTGCATGTGCAAGTTTTGGAGCGGTGGTACCTTTACCCGGTGCCGCAGTTTAAATGGATTGACCGCAATTTTAACGAATGGTATAAAACCTACAAAGCAAGTTTAAGCCGGGTAAACTACGGGATAAAGTTTGTGCATTATAATTTAAGTGGCCGAAGGGATCAGTTGCGTATTTATTTTATTAACGGTTATACAAAAAATGTTTCTTTCAGCTATACCGCACCTTATAGCAATAAAAAATTAACCGAAGGTTTTACAGTTGGTGCCGGTTATTTACAAAAAAGAGAACTATCTATAAAAACAAACAGTAACGATTCACTTTTATTTTTTCCATCAGATTCTGCAACAAAAGCAAAGGCAGATTTTGTTTATAAAAGCTGGTATATAAATGCCGGCTACACAATTCGCAGAGGCTTTTTTACAAGGCATATTTTCAGTGCATCTTATAGCTATGTAAAAATTGCTGACTCTGTAATTACGAGTAAAAACAATCCGAATTACTTTAAAGATTCTGTTACTTCAAAAAATATTTTTGATTTCAACTACCGGCTTCAATATGCAAATGTTGATAATGGATCGTACCCCTTAAAAGGTAGAATGTCATTTGTTTCGTTACAAAAAAGAGGATTGGGTTTTACCGGCGGCATAAATATGTTTATGGTTGAAGCTGGTTTAAACAGGTATTTTGATTTGGGTAAAAAATGGTACGGCATTATTCAGCTTAACGGAAACATAAAACTCCCATTTGATCAGGCCTATATAAACCAGCGTGGGCTTGGCTATGGGGATAATTATTTACGTGGACTTGAGTATTACGTAATCGACGGCGTGGCAACTGCACTCTTAAAATCAACCCTTAAAAAAAAGCTGATTGCTTTTGATATTCCTTTCCGTTTGTTTCCAAAAGTGTTTACAAAAATCCCCATCAGTGTTTTTGCAAAAACCTATGCCGATTTTGGATACGCTTACACTAAACCAAAATACGATACTTACCTCAACAATCGCCTGTTGTATTCGGGTGGTTTTGGTATAGATATTCTTACCTTGTACGATATAAACCTTAAGTTTGAGTACAGTTTTAACCAATTAGGCAAAAACGGTTTATTTTTACACAATCAATCTGGCTTTTAATTTTGACATCAAAAATTCAAACACTACGGGGACTGGCAGAACTGAGGCACATGAAAATTGCCATCTACAGCCGTGGTATAGAAAATAACCAGCATCAGGATATTATTCAGTTGCTGGATGAACTGGCTTTGAGCGGTGTAGAACTTGTTTTTTACCAGGATTTTTTTAACCAGTTTTATTCTTCCATCAGTGCCAAGGCCAAATATTCCACCTTCAATTCGTCTGAAGATCTGGATAAGAATATAGATTTCATTATCAGTCTCGGCGGCGATGGCACCATGCTTGATACCGTTACCTTGGTTAAAGACAGCGGCATACCGGTTGTAGGCATTAATTACGGCCGCCTTGGTTTTTTAGCCAACATTGGTAAAGAAGATCTGATACCTGCGGTAGAAGCACTCGTTAACCGCACCTATATTGTTGATAAAAGAACGCTGTTGCATTTAGATTCTGATGTGCCGCTTTTTGGCGATGCGCCTTATGCGCTCAATGAGTTTACACTCCATAAAAAAGATTCATCACCTATGATAAAAATTCACACGTATTTAAACGGTGAGTTTTTAAATACCTATTGGGCCGATGGCTTGATTGTAGCAACGCCAACCGGCAGTACAGGTTATTCGTTAAGCTGCAACGGACCGGTTGTTTTTCCGGATAGTGGCAGTTTTGTAATTACACCTGTATCTCCACACAACTTAAATATCCGTCCCATCATCATCCCCGATAATACCATTGTTTCTTTTGAAGTTGAAGGCCGCACCGATGGTTTTTTATGTACTTTGGATAGCCGCCGTGAAATTGTTACCAAAGATATTCAACTGGCCGTTCGCAAAGAAAGTTTTGGCATCAACCTCATCCGCCTTAACGAAAATAATTTTTTACAAACGCTGCGTAACAAGCTGAGCTGGGGTTTGGATGTGAGGAATTGAAACGGTTTTTTTGTTGTCCCAACATTTTATCATTCTTGGGCTTCATTGGCGTCGCACTCTTGTACTTTATAACTTTATTGAGCATTTATCAAAGCGTAGAATTAAAAAGAAAACGTAAAGTATTATTTTGATTTTTTAAAGTATTTTTGAAATTACTAATGAACTATATAAACTACATAAATAAAACTTTAAAGCCTCATATCACAGAAAAGGAAATTGTACTTGACCTTTTTGCAGGTTGCGGAGGTTTGTCATTAGGTTTTGAAGCTGTAGGATATAAAACGATAGGCTACGAAATGAACGAAGCTGCAGCCGAAACATACAGGCAAAATTTAAATGGAGATTGCCATGCTATAAAACTTGACTTGGATTTTGATTACCCTCAGGCTGAAATAATTATTGGCGGTCCTCCATGCCAACCATTTAGTGTAGGTGGCCATCAAAGAGGAATTGAAGATGCAAGAGATGGATTTCCGATTTTTATTGACGCAGTAAAAAAACTACAGCCTAAAGTATTTATGTTTGAAAATGTGAGGGGTTTACTCTATTCCAATAAATGGTATTTTGAATTGGTAATTGAGGAATTAAGAAAGCTTGGTTATTTAATAGATTTTAAACTTTTAAATGCTGTTAACTATGGAGTTCCGCAAAACAGAGAACGCTTATTTGTTTTTGGACACCGTGCAAAATTCAATTTTCCAAAACAGCATGCGAAGAAAACAACTGTTCAAGATGCTATTGGAGATATTATGTACACAGCTCCGCAAGAGAGTAAATTTCTCACAGCTTCAATGGATAAATATGTTGCTAAATACGAAAAAGCTTCTGATTGTATTAACCCAAGAGATTTATATCCTGATAGACCTGCCCGTACGCTCACGTGTAGAAACCTTGCAGGTGCAACAGGTGATATGCAGAGAGTGAAATTAGAGGATGGGAGAAGGCGTAGGTTACTTCACAAAGAAGCTGCCCGTTTACAAAGTTTTCCTGATTGGTTTAAATTTTCGGGAAATGAAACACAGCAATACAATCAGATCGGCAATGCAGTTCCTCCCTTGCTGGCTTATCAATTAGCGATTGCTTTAAAAGAATGTTATCAAACAGAAGAGTTATATACCGCTGATGAAATCATAGAACATGATTTGAAACCTAATCATGAACTCACTCTATTTTAATCTGCAAATGAAAAATCTTAACATTCAGAATACTAAACCTGACTTTCTAAAAAATTTAATCAACGAAGCTCTTGATATTTTAGAAAATGTTGGTATCCCATTCGAGAAAAAAACACCTAAAGCTTTACAGAGTATGGCTATGGCATTTTTAGCTGTGGCAGGCGTAACCAAATCATGGAAAGATGCAAAGGGACAAAAGGAAAGCCGGCATTTGAAGACCAGAGACATTATAAAATTTATTAACGCTAATTATGAAGAAAATATATCCCCTGGTTCTTATGATGATATCAGACGTAAACATTTAAAGTTATTGGTCTTAGCCGATTTAATTTTAAATAGTGCCGATAACCCAAATGCTGCAACCAACGACCCAACTAGAGGTTATACTTTAAGCAATGATTTTAAAGCACTGATAAATTCCTATGGAACTAAAGACTGGATTATTAAACTAAAACTTTTCAATAAAAACAGGCCTTCATTAGATGATATATTGAAAAGAAAAAGAGATATTGCTAAAATACCTGTTCAATTACCTGGCGGAAAATCAATTGAATTATCCCAGGGAGGTCATAATCAATTACAAAGAGAAATAATAGAAGAATTTTTACCCAGGTTTGGTGATGGTTGTGAGATATTATACATTGGTGATACCACAAATAAATATCTTATAAAAGAAGATAAGAAGCTTTTAAAGCTTGGTTTTTTTGAACTTACCCACGACTATCTTCCGGATGTAGTTGCATATAACAAAAATAAAAACTGGCTTTATCTTATTGAAGCATTTTACAGCTCGGGGCCAATGAGTGAAGAAAGAATATTTGAATTGAAAAAGGGTTTAAAGAAATGTAAAGCTGGATTAATTTTTATAACTGCATTCATCTCAAAAACCGAGTTTAAAAAAAATGTAACTGATATTGGTTGGGAATCTGAAGTATGGACGGCTGACAACCCTGATCATTTAGTTCATTTCAATGGACATAAGTTTTTAGGGCCAATGGTATAATTTCTTTTATTTCGCCAATCTTCGCAGGAACATGTTGGAAGAGCAATAAGTTCAACATAAAATAAATTTCTACGCCCTACCTTTGCAGTACATTTATTATGCCATCCAAACAAAAAAAACTCCGCTCCATATTTATTATATTCTGGTTTTTACTGGCTTACATAATTGCGGCATTAATCTGGTGGTTTATTGCACTTAACAGGCAAAATAAACTAATGACGAAGTATGAAATGGAACAGGTGCAGCCAACCGACAAAAATTACCAGGCCCGGTTTGCAGAAATAAAATCACTGGAAAAAAGAAAAACTGCGCAATACATGGGCGAAGGCATCACTTTTTTTTTGCTGATTGTTGCCGGTGCCATTTTTGTTTTTAGGGCAGTACGCCGTGAGTTACGCATTAGCCGGGAGCAGCAGAATTTTATGATTGCCATCACGCATGAATTAAAAACGCCCATATCGGTTGCCAAACTGAATTTGGAAACCATGCAAAAAAGAAAGCTGGATGAACCCCAACAGCAGCGGCTAATACAAACCACCCTGGAAGAAACCAACAGGCTGAATGCACTCTGTAATAACATGCTGCTCTCCTCGCAGATAGAAGCAGGCGGCTATCGCATAACGAACGAAGAAACAAACATCAGCGAACTCATCAGCAATTGTGTGCAGGATTTTATACGCAGGTATCCGCAACAAAAAATAGAAACAGCAATTACACCCGATATTTTTATAAACGGCGACAGGCTGCTGCTGCAAATACTTGCAAACAATTTAATTGACAATGCTATAAAATATGGTGCTAAAGAACCTGTGAGCGTTTTATTATCTGAAGAAACCAATGCACAGCATCCTGCTGGTAAAATATTTTTTAGCGTAAAAGACCAAGGCAAAGGAATTGCATCAGAAGAAAAAGATAAAATATTCAGCAAGTTCTACCGAATTGGCAATGCTGCCACAAAAGGGGCAAAAGGAACCGGGCTGGGGCTTTATCTTTGCACAAAAATAGTAGCTCAGCATAATGCAAACATTTCTGTGACAGACAATAACCCAACCGGTGCTACTTTTACAGTTACATTACATTCATCCGTTGAAAAATCATAGTTTTAAATATGCCCGATAAAAAATTTTCCATATTACTGGTTGAAGATGAAGAGAATTTACAGGAAGCCCTTAAGCTAAACCTGGAACTTGAAGGATATGAAATAACAGGTGCTTATGATGGTACCGAAGCATTGCAGGCCGTGCAAAAAGAATATTTTAACCTCATTATACTTGATGTAATGCTGCCCGAAATTGATGGTATCACTGTTTGCGAAACCATCAGGCTAAGTAACCCAGATATTCCCATACTGATACTTAGCGCCAAAAATAGCAGTGCCGATAGGGTTTTGGGCCTTAAAAAAGGAGCCGATGATTACCTCACCAAACCTTTTAACTTGGAGGAATTACTGATACGTGTAAACAACCTCATTAAAAAAAGCGAACGCCTCAGCAGTAAAGAACCAATACCGGATGTATATGAGTTTGGTAAAAATAAAATTGATTTTAAAGCATCGGAAGCAATTACCAGAAGCGGCGATAAAGTTACACTTACTAAAAAAGAGATCATGTTGCTGAAGCTGCTCATCGAAAATAAAAACGAAGTAGTAACCCGTGAAAAAATTTTACAGGTTGTTTGGGGTTACAATGTTTACCCTACAACCCGTACCATTGATAATTTTATTTTAAACTTTCGCAAGTATTTTGAAGAAGACAGTCGTGACCCGAAATATTTTTATTCCGTAAGAGGCGTAGGTTACAAATTCACTATGAGTTAAGTCCGGTATGTATTCAGCAACTGAATCAACTCATTTGTTCTTTCATACATTTCCTTCATCTTTTCATTATCAGCAAAGGGCGTATATAATTGCCACTCAATTTCATCAATAAGTTTTTGTACCTCTACAGATGTTTCATTACTGATGCCTTTAACATCTAGTTGCTCGGCAATATTTTTTCTGTTCAATTCTTCCTGGGGCAGTATTAGTTTTTTAGAGAGATAGTTTTTTAATCCGGTATTGAGTTGTGAGTAAAATAAAGCGGTATCATTGCGTTGTAAACTTTCTTCAGCAAGTGCCAACGGATTTTGTTGTTCGGTTAACATATCCTCAACCGGTTTTTCATTTACTGCTATTTCTTCGGCAAGCTTTGTATCCTCAACAACTTGCATTTCTTTTTTTGTATCCCGTTTCAGCCAAATAATTAACCCGATAATTATCAGCATGGCAACCAGGCTTACAACCCTTAGCCGGTTGCTGAAAAATTTTGTAAGCAGGTTGTTATTGCTTTTAGTTAGGGGTTGCGCCAAAACAGTTTTCGGTTTACCAGTTCCTTTTGTAACCGTAATTTCAATTGGTTTGGTAGTAACGGTTTTATATTTTGCCTCTTTAATATTAAAATAGCTAAACTCAATTGCAGGCAAAATATAATTGCCCGCTTGCGAAACTGTAAAAGGGAATTCAAATATTTTTCGTCCGCTTACCGGTACAGTTCCTTTAAAAAGATCATCAGTTGCTTTCGATTCAAATCCCTCAATCCCTTGCGGCCACGCTATTTCAGGGGCATTAATCATCTGCAGGTTTCCTTCTCCCGATATGATGATTGCCATTTTGCCATCATCATCTGTACTAAAATTATTTTTTTCAACCCGGGTTTCAATATTAAAATTTCCTACGGCTCCTTTAAAACCTGAAGGCTTTGCTGCATCAGGTAAAGGCTTAACCAAAATAGTTAATGGTTTGCTCTGCAAAGTAACTTTTTGTATATCTACTCCTTCAGGCGGTATGCCTGCATTTACAAAATCTTCAAATAAACCACCTTGCTGGTTCAGGTATTCTGCTTTAATAAACTGCACATTGTTTTCTATTTCTGCGATGCCCAAATCCAGCTCGCCGGTTAGCAACGGATAGAGTTGCACTTTTCGAATGGTGTACACATTGTATTCACGTCCCTCAAACTTTTCCGTGTGGTAACTTGCATCATTGGGTTGCTGCATATCCAGTACAGAAAAGCCATTAAAGGATGGATTTTTAACCATGTTACTCTCGCTCTTCAACCGGGTAAACAGTTTGTAAGTTGCCACAACCGGTTCGCCAAGATAAGCCGATTTTTTATCCACTTCCAACCTAACAAACATGTTTCTCTTTATTTTATCAGCAGGGTTTTCTCCCTTGCGTAAAATAAAATCGTTGTAGGCTGATCGTGGTGCAGGCTCAGCAAACGGATCTATACCACCAAAGGGGGCATTAAAATTATTGGCAGCATTGTTACCGGTGGCTTGTGTGGTAACTTTTAATTTTACCGGGTTACTTGTATAATCACCTGCATCGGCTTTTGCTCTTGCAGGCATAATAGTAAAGTTGCCTGTTGCTTTAGGCTTTAAAATAAAACTAAGGGCAATGTATTTTTTAACTACTCCGTTTATCATCGTCATGCCACTTTCCTGATTGGGGCCACTTATGATATTAAAGTCACGAAGATTGGGCGGAACAATCTGCTGCACTTCATTTGCATTTTCAACCATCAATTTTAACTGGGTGTATTCATCTTTGCCAATTTCAGTTGGCGTTAAACTGGCAGAAAATTTTATCTGGGCATTTGCAAAATACCCATTGAGTAAAAAAAGCAGTGCAATAAATTTTTGTAAAAGCGGTTGCATATTTAAGTAACAAAAATAACGGATTGGAGTTTGCTTTGTGAAGCACAAAATTATAAAAGGTTGAAATTAATTGTTAAACTCCTGAGGCTCCTCTTTTTTTGTTTCCCACGAAGCTACGAAGGCCACAAAGCTGTAACTATAAATTAAAAATATCTTTGTGCTCTTTGCCCGCAAGATCCTGTGGATGGGATAACTTTTTTAACTACAAATCACCCAACTGCGGCCTCAAAATAATTTCTTCCACACATGCCTGCGGCGATAATTGCGCCGCTGCATAAACCATTTGTGCAACATCAGCCGCTTCCATAATACGCTTGGGGTCAACACCGTTGCCGCTCCAGCTATCGGTATAAGCCGCTCCCGGCAATACATGGGTAACTTTTATACCATGCGGTTTCATTTCTTCCCGAAGGTTTTTGCTAAAGCCATACAAGGCAAATTTGCTGATGCTGTATGCGCCGCCATTTGGGTAAGCCATTATGGAAGCGATGGAACAAACATTAAAAACATGGCCGGTCTTTGCTTCGATCATTACTGGTAAAATCATCCTTGTTAAATGATAAGCACTGTACAAATTCACTTCCATCATTTTTTCCAACATACCATCATCTTCGCCATAAGCACTGCCGGGTAAGTACACGCCGGCATTGTTTACCAATATATCAACCTTATCTGTTAAGCTGTAAATCCAATTTGCAAATTCCTGCAAGGCTGTTTTATCAGCCACATCGCATGTTTTAAAGTAAATTTTATTCTGTGTAAAATTATCTTGCAAATTGTTGGCTGTTTTTTCAAGATCCGTAGCATTTCTGGCGCAAAGAAAAAACTGGTGACCTTCCTTGTCTTTTGCAAAAGCTTCCGCAATGGCTTTTCCCAATCCTTTTGATGCACCTGTAATTACTATGTTCATTTTTTATTTTTTTAAATCGGTAACTTGCAACTGAAAGTAAAGTTAAAGGCTTCGTTTCTAAAATAATAAAAATCAGTTTTTGATAAAATTTAAAAATTATTTTGGGAGCAGCTTGGCAACTTTAATTGAGCTTCATTGGCAGTTTATCCTGAGCGAAGCCGAAGGACTCCGTTCGACATTGAATCTTTTATCAGCTTTAATTACGTTTTTCTAAAAATTTATTTTAAAAATAATGCCCCAATACAAACATCTTTTTTTCGACCTCGACCATACCCTCTGGGATTTTGATGCCAACGCCAAAGCCTCGCTGGCCGATCTTTATACCCTTTTAAACCTGGATGAAAGGATAAAAATTGATTTTGAAGATTTCTACCCAAAATATTTATACCACAACGAAATTTTGTGGGAACGCTACCACCAGGGCCTGATAAGCTCCGAAGACCTTAAGTGGAAACGCATGTGGCGTACCATGCTCGATTTTAAAATTGCAGATGAGCCTTTGGCAAAAGAAATGAGCGGACAGTTTTTAGAAATTCTACCCACAAAAAAAATACTGTTTCCGCACACTATTGAAATTTTAAATTACCTCACAAAAAAAAAATACGGTCTGCATTTAATTACAAACGGGTTCGAAAAAACTCAATGGAGCAAATTAAACAACAGCGGCCTGGGCGGTTATTTTACCCACGTAATAACATCCGAAGGCAGCAACAGCCTTAAACCCAAAAAAGAAATTTTTGATTTTGCCATGGCTAAAGCGAATGCAACTTTATACGAAAGCATTATGATTGGCGATAACCTGGATGCAGATATACAAGGTGCCATGAACGCTGGTATGGATACCATCTTTGTAAACCACATTAACGCAGTGGCTGAAATAAAACCAACTTACACCATTACACATTTACAGCAATTAGAAAATATCTTTTAAATGTAACGCATAAAAAAACCTTCCGGTTTGGAAGGTTTAAAATAAGTTTTTGCTAACAATTACATGTTGGCAGTTGTTTTTGCTTTATCCTTGCAACATCCTGCCTTAGTAGTTTTTTCGTCTTTACTGCAGCAGGTTTTCCCTTTGGCGCATTTTTTCTTTTTTCCTTTGTCGGCTAAAGCAACACCGGTAACAAACATAAACGCTGTGGCTAATAAAATTACTTTCTTCATGATTATATTTTTTTATTGATTTACTTTATAAACGTAAATGTAAGGCAGAAATTGCAGCAAACCTACTGCCAATTGTTAATTTTTACAATGTGGCAATTACTGTTACGCCACCCTTTACAACTTCGTTGAGTGCTACATTTACCTTGGTACCAAGGGGTAAAAGCAAATCAACACGGCTGCCAAATTTAATAAATCCCATTTCTTCCGTTTGCTTTACTTTTTGGCCCACCTGCAGGTAATTTACAATGCGTTTTGCTAAAGCACCAGCAATCTGCTTAACCAAAATCTCTGTATTTCCTTTTCTTATTACTACTGAGTGGCGCTCGTTATCGGTTGATGATTTAGGATGCCATGCCACCAGAAATTTACCTTTGTGGTATTGATTGTACACCACATCCCCATCTATTGGGTTGCGGTTTACATGCACATTAGCCGGACTCATAAATATAGAAACCTGCAGCCTTCTATCCTTAAAATACTCTACATCGGTTGTTTCTTCAATTACAACCACTCTTCCATCAGCGGGGGCAATAATGGCATTTTGGCTGATGGTGAGTGTACGGTTTGGAATACGGAAAAAAGAAACCAGAAATAATAATGTGCCGAGGGTAAGAAAAAAGATGATGGCGCACAACCACATGAATGAGGCGCTTAAAAAATAAAATACCGTCAAATTAATGGCTCCAAAAATTAAAGTACCAATCGCAATACTTTTATATCCTTCCCGGTGTATGGTCATTTTGTAATATTAAGCTGCAAATATAAAGAGTTTGGGGTTATGGGTTTTGTGTTGGTTTAGAAGTTTAGGGTTTAGGACTTTAGAGTTGGTTTAGAGGATTAGCAGTTTAGACGTAGTTTAAAAAGAAATATACATAAACCCATACGGCTGGTACCGCAACCAGCAAAGAATCAAACCTGTCTAAAAACCCACCATGGCCCGGCATAAAGCTACCACTGTCTTTTACATTGGCCATGCGTTTTAATTTGCTTTCTAACAAATCGCCAAGAGTGCCGAAGATAGCGCAAATAGCGGGGATTATAAACCAGATACTTTTAGGCAATAAGTTACTTGTGTACTTTTGAATTATTACTGGATATAAAAAGCCAATAATAATTACACAGAGTATTATACCACCAATTGTTCCTTCCCAGGTTTTTTTAGGAGATATTTTTGTGAGAGGAGTTTTACCAATGAAAGAGCCAACGAGGTAAGCCATGGTATCATTTACCCATATTGAGAAAATAATAGATAATGAAATTAATCCTCCTAAACACAAACCACAATCATTTATTCTTGAAAAACAAACACTAAAATGCAGCCACAACAGTAAGCCCAATGGAATTGATATATAAACGACACCGGCCAAAGCCGCAAATGAAGGTTTTGAAAAAATATTTTTTTTGATTTTGAAAGAAGTAAAAATTAAACACACGAAACTTATTACTGCAAATACAGGAATCAGATAATTCCAGATTTTAAAGCCTATAAATTCATTATATATAAAGTAGCATGAAAGCATAATAGCAAATGCTCCACTTATTAAAGATAATTTATAATACGGTTTAAAATTAGTGTTGTAGATTTTTTCAACAATCTTTAAATATTCAAACCAACACCCAAAATGTATCACTGTAAACAATACTAAAAAACTCCAGAAATTCCAGAGCAATCCCACAAGCATTACCACTACAAAAAGCAGTGCAGTTAAGGCTCTTGTTTTAAATGTCTGGATGTTTAGTGCCAAAACTATGCGTTTTTATTTTCAGGAAAAGGATTTATTTCGCTGGGTTGATCCAGCAAATTCTGCTCTTCAAATGCAATTTGTGTGCGATTCTTTTTAGATATTTTTTCAAACAAAATAAATAAGCCAACAGTAAATGCCAGTGCGGTTAATGCGCCCCACCAGGGCAGCTTGGGATCTAATTTATCCAACTCAATTTTTTGTGCATGTTTAGATATCCAGAACAACTGAATTACAGCAACTGTGTTGTTTAAAAAATGGGCCACAATATTTACCCACAAATTTTTGCTACGCTGGTACATCAAACCCAGCACAAAACCAAGCAATGCCCTGCTTAAAAATAAAAATACCGACATGTGGATGAGGCTGAAAAGTAATGAGGTAACCAGCACCGCCAGTAAAGGTTTTTTCCACCAGCGTTCCAGTAAATTCTGCACCGCACCTCTAAAAAATATTTCTTCAAACAATGCCGGAAAAAAAGCCATGATAACGAGTGCCATAAAAAACTCCGGCCAGCTTTTTAAATTACTAAGTGCTACCACTTGTTCTGTGTAGGCAGCTTCCAGCTTCATACCCATGGCATTCAGGCTGGGGAAATTTGCGATTATCATTTTGCTAAAATCTTGCAGCGGGTTGGCAATAATATTGGCTAAAAAAATAAGGAAGAAACCCAGCACAATCTGCCCCGCATTTATATGTTTATTAAACCCCAGCCAGAATTTATTTTTTCCGTGGCAAATGCGCATGTATGCGTATGCCGGCATAAACAAAAGCAAAAAAGTGCCGGTAACCTGGGCAATTCTTGAATAGGTAATATTCTCCGGCAGCATCATTGCCTTTATCATGGCATCGCCCATTTTATCGATTGGCAAACCGGCAGGCACCAGTTTAAAGGCAATAATTAATTGCACAATACCTGCCAATATAAACCCTGCGCCTGTAAAAACCAGTAAAATACCCAATTGCCCCCATCCATTCATACCTTTTACGCTCCTGTATTCCATAGCTATGCTGATTAGTTGTAAATTTGCCGTCGCAATATACAACCGGTTAAAAGGTTTAAAAAATAAAATGCCAAACATAGGTCCCATACAATTACCAGAATTTCCCCTCTTACTTGCGCCCATGGAAGATGTGAGCGACCCGCCGTTTCGTGCGGTTTGTAAAGATCATGGGGCGGATTTGATGTACACCGAATTTATCAGCAGCGAAGGGCTGATACGTGACGCCATTAAAAGCCGCCAGAAGCTGGATATTTTTGATTACGAAAAACCGGTAGGCATACAAATTTTTGGTGGCGATGAAGAAAGTTTATCGCTGGCCGCAAAAATTGTGGATGTTACCAATCCCGATCTGCTGGATATTAATTTTGGCTGCCCTGTAAAAAAGGTGGCATTAAAAGGCGCCGGTGCCGGCGTGTTAAAAGATATTGATTTGATGGTGAGGCTTACGAGTGCTGTGGTAAAATCAACCTCGCTACCGGTTACTGTAAAAACAAGATTGGGATGGGATGATAACACAAAAAATATTGAAGAAGTTGCCGAACGCCTGCAGGATGTGGGTATAAAAGCGTTGGCCATACATGGCCGCACCCGCTCACAGATGTATAAGGGTGAGGCTGATTGGGAACTGATAGGAAAAGTAAAAAACAATCCACGCATTACCATGCCCATTTTTGGTAATGGTGATATTGATAGCCCCGAAAAAGCGCTCAATTACAAAAACAAATACGGCATCGATGGTATTATGATCGGTCGTGCAGCTATTGGTTACCCCTGGATCTTTAACGAGATTAAACATTTTTTAAAAACGGGTGAGCACTTGCCATCTCCATCCATTGAAGACAGGGTTGCTGTTTGCAAAAAGCACCTGCATAAATCTTTTGAATGGAAGGGACCCAAGGTGGGCATTTTTGAAATGCGCAGGCATTATACCAATTATTTAAAAGGATTGCCCGGTATTAAAGATTATCGGTTAAAATTAGTTACGCTGGAGACTGTTGAAGAGATTGATGCAGTACTAAATGAAATTGAAATAAAATACGCTGGTTACGAGTTTCAGAAAACTCCGATTGAGTTGATTAATTATCATGAGAAATGCCCGGTTTAAATCGCTTTATGAAAATTAATAAAAGCAAATACATTTTAGTAAGCCTTTTTTTGTTGGCCTTAATTTTCATAAATACTAGTTGCAAAAAAAGCAAAGAGGCCGCCGCACCCGAAAAAGATATTGTACTTAAAAAAAAGCTGGATGCTTATACCGAAGTGCAATACGGTAATATGCCGCTTATCATAAGTGTACCGCACGGAGGAACTGATGCCCCGGCTTCAATCCCCGACAGAGCCTGCCCCGGCATTACAACTGCTATTGATATAAAAACAATTGAAATGGCAAATACAATTGACAGTGTTTGCAAAGCCGATTATGGATTTCAGCCTTACCTGGTTATCTCTTACCTTAAAAGAATAAAGCTTGACCAAAACAGAGATTTACCCGAAGCTACCTGCAGCAACCCTGCAATTACCGGTATCTGGAACAATTATCATTTAAGTATTGATAGTTTTATTACCAGGATAAAAGCAAAATATCCGCTGGCACTTTTTATTGATTTACATGGCCACGGACATACAAAAGAAAGACTTGAATTGGGATATTTGCTAACCGGTAGTGAGTTAAGAAGCCCTGCTTCCATTGTTTCTTCTTCCACATCATTGTACAATTTACTGCAACAAAATACTTCTTTACAAATTACCCAGTTGCTTACCGGAGCAAATGCTTTTGGCACTTTGATGGCAAATAATAATTTCCCATCTGTACCATCGCAACAGGATGTTGCGCCGCAGGTTACTGATTTATATTTTGATGGTGGATGTAATACGCAGCGGTATTGTGCAGCAGCTAATCCAAAAGTTTTTGGCTGGCAAATAGAATCAAATTATACCGGCGTAAGGGATAACCAGGCAAACAGGGTAAATTTTGCAAAAGTTTTTTTGCAATCAATCATGCAGTTTTACACAAGAAACACTTCAATGAATCCGGCTTCGTTTGGCAAATGATTTTTTAAGCTTCGATAATTCTTTCTAATTCATTTACATATTTTTTTCCCCTCTGTTCTGCAAAATAATCTGAACCCAGCATAATCACAGCCTGTAGAGCCAGCGCAATTCCAAAGCCATACCAAAATGTTTTATCAGCATTTAGTCTGAAAAGAAAAATTAAAACCAGGCCGGTGATGATGAATGCAATCTCTACCCAACGGTAAATAATAAAATTTTTCATTACTTTTTTCATCCGCGGAAGTTCTGTTTGCTTAACAAATGCAACCGGCTCCATGCCTATATTGTAGGCTATATCGGCTTTTTGTTTATCGGTACGGTTGTAAACAGAATAGCCCACAACAATCTGTATTATTCCAATTGCAATTAAGGGAATAGCTGCTCCTTTAAAAAAAGGCGGATTACTTTTTATGAAGAACCAAAATATAACAGCCAGTAAAACAGCTGCAATGCCAACAATTAAAAACAACAGGCTTTCCTGCTTTTCGGCAATAAAGTATTTGTAAATAAAGCTGAAGTCTCTTTGCTCAAACATAAAATTATTTTATTGATTTACTGCAGCCTTCACTTCTGTACCCAAAGGCTCAATGCTTGATCCGAAAAAGTTTGTAAGGTTACCCTCTTCATCCACAATATACTTACAAAAATTCCAGGAGGGTTGTTGATTGTTCCAGCCGTTTTTGGTTGAGTTGGTAAGCCACTCAAATATTTTATTCTGTTCAGCACCTTTTATTACACTGCTTTTTTTCATCAGCGGAAAACTTACGCCAAAATTTCTTTTGCAGAAAGTTGCAATTTCTTCATCAGTTCCTTTTTCCTGATCTTTAAAGTTGTTTGCCGGAAAACCGATTACCACCAGTTTATCTTTGTACAACTCACTCAGTTTTTGCAGGTCATCGTACTGGCCAGTGTACCCACAATCAGATGCGGTATTTACAAGCATTACTTTTTTACCTTTTAATTTTTCAAATTCAAAAGCAGTACCATCAATAGATGTATCTTTTAAAGAATAAAATGAAACGCCAGGATTTGCTTTTTGATGAGAAAGATTTTTTGTGTTGATACCTTTTTTACCGGCAAACCACATCCAGATGGGGTAAACGGCTTTTAAAAACTTTTGTTTGGTTGTCATGTTGATTGAATTGCTTTTTTGATTTATCCCACAGAGGCACAAAGGGCACAAAGTAAATCAATAAACTTCTCCATTAATTTTCCTATGAATGCCATGCTTAATAAGGTTAACATTAAAGTTAACTAGAATTGCCAGTTTAATTTCAGTAAGCTTTAAATAAGTAATTACAGTTTTATGATGCACTTTTTCAAGTTGCTCAACCGATTTTAATTCAACTAAAAGTTTTCAGCCCATAAGAATATCAATACGGAAGCCAACGTCCAGTAATTCTCCTTCATAATAAACTGGCACTTCCGCCTGTCTAAAAAACGGAATCTCTCTTTTCCTCAATTCATAAGCAAATGCAGATTCGTAAACACTTTCCAATAAACCAGGACCAAGTGTGGTATGGATTTTATAACAGATGTCAACAGCAATAGTTGCCAATTCATTTTCAGTCATACTGGTATATTTAGTGTAAAAAATCTTTGTGAGCTTTGTGTCTTTGTGGGACAATTATTTTATTACCCATTTAAACATCCCCAACTTCCCTTTAAACGGCGGATACTTTATCGCCGGGTCAAACCAGGTGGGCGTTTTCATCACTGCCTTTTTATGGCTGAAGGTTTCAAAAGAATACCTGCCATGGTATTGCCCACTGCCGCTGAAACCCCGGCCACCAAAGGGGAGGTTATGATTGGTTAAATGCAGGGCTGTGTTGTTTACGCACCCACCACCAAATGCCACACTGTTAAGCCAGAATTGCTCTTTTTCATTGTTAGATGTGAAGACATAAAACGCAAGTGGGTTTTTATTTTGTGCAATAATCTGCAATGCTTCTGCTTTGGTTGTAAAAGTGATTACGGGAAGAATGGGGCCAAAAATTTCGTCTTTCATAATAGCAGTATCCAGCGAAACATCCTGCATAATAGTTGGTTCAATATATAATTTACTCCTGTCTGAGTTGCCGCCACAAACAATTTTTCCCTGTAATAAATAACCCGTTAATCTGTCGAATTGCCTTTCGTTAATTATTTTTCCATACTCATGGCTGGCTGAAGCATCTGCACCAAAAAATACAAGCAATGCTTTTTTAAATGCCTCAATAAGTTCTTCTTTTTTTGACTGATGCACCAGTACATAATCTGGTGCTACGCACATTTGTCCGGCATTGCTGAATTTAGCCATGGCAATTCGCCTGGCAGCAACTTGTATATTGGCATCTTCTTCAACAATACAGGGGCTTTTGCCACCCAACTCAAGCGTAACCGGCACCAGTCTTTCGGCTGCCATCTTATAAATGATTTTTCCCACAGCGGTACTTCCGGTATAAAAAACATGATCAAAAGTAAAATTGTTCATCATCTCCGGTATTACTGCAGCCCCTTCGCCTTCTACAAACTGAATATAATTTTTATCAAAGGTTTCTTCAATCATTTGTTTCATTACGGCAGAGGTTGCCGGCGCATATTCAGATGATTTAAGTACAATACAATTGCCTGCTGCCATCGCACCGGCCAGCGGCGTCATTAAAAGCTGAAAAGGATAATTCCACGGGCTGATAATCAACACAACGCCAAGCGGCTCCTGCATTATAAAACTTTTTGAAGGTATGTTTAGCAGGTTTGTAGAAACCGTTTCAGGCTGCATCCAGCTTTTTAAATTTTTTAAAATATTACTGATCTCCGATAATAAAAAACCAGTTTCGGTAACCCAGCATTCCTCAGGGCTCTTTTTTAAATCGGTGTATAAAGCTTCATGCAACTGGGTTTCGTATTTTTTAACAGCAGCCTGTAATTTTTTCAACTGCTCTTTTCTAAAAGCATAAGGTTTGGTAACACCAGTATTAAAATAGCTCCGCATTTGCATTAAGTTATCCATTACATTTAAATTTGTGGAAAGGTAATTAATAGAAGATTATGACTGATGAACAATATATGCAGCTTGCACTTACAGAAGCACAAAAAGCTTACAATGCAGAAGAAGTACCCGTTGGCGCCATCATTGTAATGAACAACCGCATAATAGCCCGTGCACACAACCAGGTTGAATTGCTGAACGACAGCACTGCACATTCAGAAATTCTGGCACTTACATCGGCCTTCGATTTTTTAAGCAGCAAATATTTACCAGAAGCAACTTTATATGTTACTGTTGAGCCATGCCTTATGTGCAGCGGTGCATTGTACTGGAGCAAAATAGGCAAAGTTGTTTTTGGTGCAGAGGATGAAAAGAACGGTTACAGAAAATGTTGCGGAAGCAACAATCCTTTCCATCCAAAAACAGAACTTATTGGAGGTATTTTAAAAGATGAATGTGCCACGCTGATGAAAGATTTTTTTAAGGCCCGCAGATGATCATTGAATAATCAATTTGTTTTTTAGTACCTGTGTTCCCTGCCTCAAAATCAAATAATAAACCCCGGGAATTTCTGCAAACATAAACACCATCGTTTCATTTCCAGAAAACAGTAATCTCGTTTCTTCTCTTACCGGTTTACCGCTATTGCTAAGTAATTCTAGCTTTATATACCCGGCATCAAACCCCTTAATAACAATTTCAACTTTGTTTTTTGCAGGGTTAGGATACAGTGCTGCAGTGTTTTTCAGCCTAACCAACAACGGATCATTTTTAACTGGCAAGCTATTTGCCCCTTCGCTTTGCATTGTTTTTATGGTATCTTTATTTTGCGGCAGCTGCTGCCCAAAGCCACAACAAATTCCCAAAAACGTAAAAAATAACGATATGATTTTTTTCATTTTAAACACGATTAGAAAATAGTTAACGTAAATTTGTAATCAATCATTCATAATAATTTCTTAAAAAAATAAAACCAAATTTTATGGCATTTACACTACCGGCTTTACCGTATGCAACCAACGCATTAGAGCCACATATCGACACTAAAACCATGGAAATACACCATGGCAAACATCACCAGGCTTATGTAGATAATTTAAACAAAGCCATTGCAGGCACGCCCAACGAAAATAAAACCATTGAAGAACTGGTTGCAGCCGCAGGCAGCATTAGCCCGGCAGTGCGTAACAACGGCGGCGGACATTGGAACCACAGCTTTTTTTGGGAAAGCCTTGCACCCAATGCCGGCGGCACTCCTACCGGTAAGCTGGCCGATGCAATTAATGAAGCCTTCGGTTCTTTTGATGCATTTAAAGAAAAATTTGCAGCAGCCGGCATCACCCGTTTTGGAAGCGGTTGGGCATGGCTCATCGTTAAAGATGGCAAGCTCGAAGTAAGCTCAACCCCAAACCAGGATAACCCATTAATGGATGTTGCCGAAGTAAAAGGCACGCCCATTTTAGGTTGCGATGTTTGGGAACATGCCTATTATTTAAACTATCAAAATCGCCGTGCTGATTATTTGGCAGCGTTTTGGAATGTTGTTAACTGGAGTAAAGTAGCGGAAAGATTAGCCCCCTAACCCCCTGAAGGGGGAACTGTGGAGAAGATGATGTTTTACTGGTTTTGTGAACCCGGCTTCTTTTCCTTGATTAAACTTCAGTGGCGTCGCACTCTTGTACTTTTGTAATTTTATTCAGCGATTTTAATTCATAGCTGTAATCATTATTGGTTACAGCTTTTTTATTTTTCTAAAATAAACATAAACTGATCTTCGCTTTATTCTCCGCAAAAGTTCCCCCTTCACGGGGCGGAGGGGGTTGTATTTCTACGGCACCGGATCGTATCCATGCCCTCCCCAGGGATGGCATTTACCCACTCTTTTTAGCGTGAGCCAAAATCCTTTGATAGGGCCATATTTTTTAAACGCTTCAAGTCCATATTGAGAGCAGGTGGGTGTGTAACGGCACTTAGGCCCCAGCAGCGGAGAAATGATCCACTGGTAAAGCTTTATTAAAGCAATAAATGGGAAACTAAATATTTGCCGCAGTATTTTCATTTGTTATTTTAATGAGCCTGTTTAAAACGTGGGTTGTTTTGTCAAAAATCAAATCATATTGTGGCAATTCATTTCCAACATAAATAATAAAAACAGCCAGTTGCTTTTGCCCGCCCAAAGGGCCTTGATGGCCGGGCCCTGTGTGCTGTTGTGTTAACAGGCATTGCAAATCATTCTTTTGTAACCGGTATGCCTCTCTCATCAGGCGTTTAATGCGGTTGCGATGAACTGCTTTTTTAAAATTTTTACTGCTTACTGCAAAACCGATTTGCAAAGGCGCAACAGTAGTTTCAGTAAACTTCCACAACACCCGGAAAGGAAAATTAGAAAACGACTTTCCATCCTTAAACAATCCTTCAATTGTTTTGCGGCTTTTAAGCTTTTCTTCTTTTTTAAAAGTGTATCGTTTTTTTATTTCCAATTATCTAAAATTAAAAAAGTCCCCCGACAAATCGGGGGACTGAATTATTTTAACCGGATTTCTTTTCAGAGAATCAGGTAATCTTATTTTTTATCACCGTGTTCGCTGGAAACTGTAAGACTGTGACGTCCTTTTTTCCTGCGGCTAGCTAATACCTTACGGCCATTTGCGGTGGCCATACGTTGACGAAATCCGTGAACAGATTTTCTGCGGCGTTTGTGCGGTTGATACGTTCTTTTTTTACCTGGCATTGTTTAAGTTTTTTTCCTTTTACAAATTAAATTTCCGAATTCAGTTTTGTTACACTCAACAAGGCACCATCCCCGTTGTTTGTGAAAGGACGGCAAAAGTAGGGTAAAATTTTGGATTTGAGAATGTAGATTTTAGATTTATTTCCCGGTCAAAGGGTTAAATGGTTTGATTTTACTGGTTTGCCGTAAAAAACAGCAGCGTGGTTGTCAAAATCTTCCGGCGAATCAGTTGTAAAAAAATCAATCTGCCCGTTTTTACTGCATTTTTCTTCAATTTCCGGATGGATTTGTAAATATGCCGCCAGGCTATCGGCAACAATTTGCCCCTGCGATAAAATCGTAACTCCCCCGGGCACGGCATTTTTAATCTTATCCATTAACAACGGATAATGGGTACAGGCAAGC
>JANMBZ010000018.1:0-8959 GCA_031360765.1 Chitinophagaceae bacterium | reverse complement strand
TGTTCGGGAATTATTAACAGTGGAAGCAAAAAAGCAGGGAACTAATTTAGATGATGCGATAAAATTTTTCAGCCGCTCGGTAAAGCAACGGAGCATTGCATTTGTATTAAGCGATTTTTTGGCAACAGGTTATGATGATGGCCTTAAAGTAATTGGCAATAAGCATGATGTGATTGGCATACGTGTATATGATAAGATGGACATGCAATTGCCAGATGCCGGATTGCTGCAGGTGCAGGATGCCGAGACAAATAAAAATTTATGGATAGACAGTAGCGATGCATTGGTACGTTATAATTACCAGCAACATTTTATGGAGCAGAGCGAACTGAGTAAAAATTATTTTAGAAAAGCCGGAGCGGAGTTATTGCATGTGCGTACAGACGATGACTATGTAAAAATTTTGCAGAAGTTTTTTATTAACAGAATGTAAGCATGTTTCTCGTTGAGCACTTTTTTTTAAAGGGTTTTACAAACCAAAAACCGGAAACTTATCAGGAAAACGGATGACGAATACAAACAAACATTTGAATTTAATACGTGCCGGATTAACAGTCTGTTTTACTTTTTGTGTGCAGTTTATTTTTTGCCAGACCATACAAACGGTTACAGATAAAAAAGATATACTGATTGGGGAGCAGATAAAGCTTACCATAAAAACGCCATTACCAGTTAATACAAACAGTTTAAGCAAATGGCTTGCCATCCCAGATTCAATTCCTCATTTTGAAATTGTAGAAACGGGCAAGCCCGATACTGTAAATTTTAAAGACGATCCCAAAGCCATTGAGCAAACTATAATTTTCACTAGTTTTGATTCGGGCAGATGGGCTTTTCCTGCATTGCCTGTTGAGTTTGCTGGCACTGCCGGGCAAGCACCACAAATTGTAAACAGCGATTCATTTTATGTAAATGTTTCTTACTCGCCGCCCGATAGTACCAATCAGTTACGTGATATAAAACCGATCATCAAGGTTTCGGTATTTGATTTTTTCTGGGTGTATGTTGCTGGGGGAATTTTAGTTTTGCTGCTGATTATTTTGCTGCTGTACAGATACTTTAAAAAGAAAAAGAAAACGGGTAACGGAGCTTCATCTTCTCATCTTTCGCCTTTTGATGAGGCCATAGTTGAATTGAAAAATCTTTCGCAATTTAATTTGCAGGATGCTGCAGAAGTAAAATTATACCATATAAAACTGGCCAATATTTTCAAAAATTATATTGGCCGCAAACAAGGTAAAAACCTGTTCAACAAAACAGCCGGCGATCTTTTAATAAATATGAAGGAAGTTAATTTGCCTGCTGAAAATATTTCAGAACTGGCTACAGCCCTGCGTTGTACAGATGCTGTAAAATTTGCAAAATATCTTCCCTCACCAGAACAAAGCGGAGATGCCTTGCAAAAAATAAAAGAAACCATCACTTTAACCGAGGTTTCTAAACCCCTAACCCCTAAACTCTAACCCAATTTTGCTTTTCGACTATTTTAAAAATATTACTTTTGGCCAACCCTGGTTTTTGCTGTTACTGATTGTAATACCTGTATTGATATGGTGGTATGCAACTAAAAATAACAAGCATCACGGGGCTATCATTATATCAAGCATTTCAGCTAAAGGTTTATCATCCTGGAAAACAGGTTTAAGGCATTTGCCTTTTGTGTTGCGATTGCTTGCCATTATTTTTATTATCGCCGCCATTGCCCGGCCTCAAACCATGTTTGATGAACAGAATGCCGAAGGCGAAGGCGTGGATATTGTGTTGTGCATTGATGTAAGCGGCAGTATGACGGCGCAAGACCTTACACCCAACCGCCTGGAAGCTGCAAAGAATGTTGCCATTGATTTTGTAAATAAAAGACTCACCGATCGTATTGCCATTGTAATTTTTTCTGGCGAAAGTTTTACACAATGCCCTTTAACAACTGATCATGCGGTTTTAATATCTGCTATTGAAAATATACGCAACGGTTTGCTTGAGGATGGTACGGCAATAGGTTCTGGACTGGGCACCAGTGTTGACCGCCTGCGTACCAGCAAATCGAAAAGCAAGGTTGTTATTTTATTAACCGATGGAGAAAACAACGGCGGATTGATTGACCCACAAACCGCCAAAGAAATAGCCAAAGCTTTCCAGGTAAAGGTTTATACTATTGGTGTTGGTACTGATGGCTATGCACCACAACCGGTTAACACACCCATGGGCATTGTAATGCAGCAAGGCAAAGTTAGTATTGATGAAAAATTGCTGAAACAGATTGCAAATGAAACCGGTGGTAAATATTTTAGGGCAAAAGATAACCAAGGCCTTACCGGTATTTATGATGAAATAAACAACCTTGAGAAATCGAAGGTTGAAATATCAAGCCGCACACGATATACAGAAAAATTCTTTCCGTTTGTGATTGCTGCCCTGGCTTTGTTGTTTTTAGAGATGTTGCTTAAGTTTACGGTGTTTAGGAAGTTTCCGTAAAACGACCGATAACATCATTTTCCCACCACCGCCTTAAAAATAGTAAAATTTTCCCACTACCCCCACCTATTGGGGTGGGGGTGGGTACCTAAATGGGTAGTATACCCTACCCCAAAGGGTAGCCCCTCCCACCTTAAAGATTAACTAGCTTACCTTTTTGCTTAACTCGCCCACCTGTAGGGGTAGGTAGTCCCACCCATCTACCTAAACCTATCCACCCACCCAGGTTAACTGGCTTAGGTTTTTGGTAAGCTGGCTAAGCTAAGGGGGCGGGTACCCCCACCCAAAACGTAAACGAGCTTGGGTAAAAGGTAAGCTGGTTAAGGTAAAAGCCGGGGTAAGGCAGATTATTGGTTGGCAGGATAGGTGTTGCCGATATCCAATTCGTGTAATTCGTGTAATTTGCCACTCAATGAACGCAACCGTATATAAAAGCACCGGCAACTGGTACCAGGTAAAAGATGATGAAGGCAATGGCTTTAATGCCCGCCTGCTGGGTAAGTTTAAAATGGATGGACTTACCAGCACAAACCCCATTGCTGTGGGCGACCATGTTAATATTGAAATGGAGAACGAACTGGAAGGCTCGGTTACCATTACCGAAATTGGTAAGCGTAAAAATTATATTACCCGTACTTCGCCGGCAAACAAACACCAGCATCATATTATTGCCAGTAATTTAGATCAGTCGCTTTTGTTTGCCACCCTTAAAGACCCCAAAACATCGCAGGGTTTTATTGATCGGTTTTTAATTACTTCCGAGGCTTATCACATTCCATCCATCATTGTTTTTAATAAGAGCGATTTGTACCGCCAAAAAGAGCAGGATAAATTTGCCGAAGTAAAAAGTATTTATGAAGCGATTGGCTACCAGGTTTTAAGTATGAGTATTGAAAAAGGAGATGGGGTAGAGGCAGTGAAAAATTTACTGAAAGATAAAGTTACTTTATTAAGCGGCCACTCAGGCGTTGGTAAATCTACTTTTATAAATGCTGTTTTTCCGGAGCTGAAATTAAAAACTCAAGATGTAAGCGACTGGAGCGGTAAAGGATTACACACCACCACCTTTGCCGAAATGTTTGATACACCGGATGGCGGAAAAATAATTGATACGCCGGGCATCAGGGAGCTTGGCCTTTTTGATATTCCTAAAGAACAACTCTCTCACTATTTTCCCGAAATGCGGGCATTAATAAACGACTGTAAGTTTAATAACTGCATGCATTTAAATGAGCCTGGCTGCGCCGTAAAAACAGCTGTAGAAGAGGGCGGCATACACATGGACCGGTATATCAGCTATTGCAATATTCTGGAAACTATCAATGAAAAAAGTTATTGAGAAATGTTTCTGGTTTCTCGTTGTTTGTTACTCGTTTGGCTGTTGCTATATGAGCTTATTAACTAGCAATAAATAACGGGAAACGTTTTTAATAAATCCTGTGTTCCAGAAAATGCGCCACTTCCATTACTACATTATTATTGGTAGCAAGGTTTTTCTTTTGCTGCGGAAAAATACTAACACCATTAAACATATTATAGTGCAGGGTTAAAAACTGACCACGGTATTGAAAATCCCAGTCCAGGGTTTCTGAATCATCAATCTGGTTAATGAAATTTACTTTTAAATCCTGAGAAAGTGTGTTGGCAATTGCGTAAAATTTTGAGATGCCACAGTTGTCGTCAATTACAGCTTCGGAGCAGCCGTTAAGGGTTTTTAATTCGTAACACATAGGTATGGGTTTTTAGGATGAATATTGGTTATCGGTATTTTAAAAATAAAACTGTTTGTATAACTATCTGCCACCTCTCCACTTTGCTTTCTGCGATTTTTTCATTGCTTTTTCATCACTCAGTAATTTTTCGGCACCCACATTGCGGCCATCGGTTGGGCAGCCCACTTTTTCTTTTTTATGAAATATTCTGCTGATGAAACATCCGCTCAAGCTTGTTAAAAAAGAAACCATTACAACTGCAAGTAGTATTTTTTTCATGCAATAAAGATAATATTTTTATCCGCTTCCAAAAAAGTTAAATAGCATTACCTCAGTCGAACGGAGTCCTTCATTTCCTCAGGATAAACTCTGCCAATGCAGCCTCATCAGGGCTCAACTGCCGGTCCCCAAACAAATAAAAGCACAATCTTTGCTCTAATCTTCTCCATTTCCCTCCCCTCTGGGGAGGATAGGAGGGGCTTCGTACCAACCACTATACATCACATAATTATCTGTAATCCTGTTTATTTCGCCGCTTATCATTTCCTGGCTTATATCTTTTACTTTTTTTGCAGGCACACCGGCATAAATACTGCCAGGTTCAACCTGTGTGTTTTCAAGTACCACGGCGCCTGCGGCTATAATGCTGTTGCTGCCAACTACTGCATTATCCATCACAATGGCACCCATACCTATAAGCACGTTATCCTGTATAACGCATCCATGTACAATTGCATTGTGTCCGATGCTTACATTATTTCCAATAATGGTTGCAGCTTTTTGGTAAGTACAATGAATTATAGCACCATCCTGCACATTTACCTTGTTGCCCATGCGAATAATATTTACATCACCACGTAAAACGGCGTTAAACCAAACGCTGCAATTATCGCCCATTAAAACATCACCAACAATGGTTGCATTTGGGGCTATAAAACAGTGGTTGCCAAAAGTTGGCAGTGTTCCTTTAACTGGTAAAATAACAGGCATATTCATTTTTTTTGAGCCCCGCTTTTGAATATCTATGATGCTTCATTGGCGTCGCACTCTTGTACAGTAAATCTTTATTGAACTTTAATTATGTTTTATTAAAACGGAATACCAACCAGCACATAAGATTGTAATTTTTTACTTTGGTCGCAATACATGGCACTTAGCTCAATTGGCCCAATTGGTGTTTTGTAAGCAAAAGTAAGTGCATAACCTGTTAAAGCATCTTTACCGGATGTTGCATTAAGCTTGGTTGCAAAATCTTTTACCAAGCCATTTACACGCCCGGTAATGTACACATTATTTGCAGGGTTATACCTTACACCCAGTTGTAAGGCAGCCACGCTTGCCGAGTTAACCGTTGCTTCCTGCAAGCCTGCAAACCTTATCTGGTTTCTGTAATTGCCACTTAGGCCGCCAACTAAAAAATTATTTAAGTAATTTGATTTGTTTGTAAAATTTATGCCCGCCTGAAATTCAGATAAAAACACAAAACGTTTATTTACCGGGCGAAACAAACAGGCATCCAGCAACAGCCGGGCATAATTTTCAAAATTTAAATTTGATGGCACAACAGGCAACCCGTTTTCAAATTGCGTAAGCGTTGCCTTTTGATCCCAAACCTGCGCCAGCTCCATATTCAATTTTAAACCCTTTGTAGGAAAAAATATCTGGTTAACATCATTATACTTTACATACACATAACTTTTAAGGTCGGTAAATCTTCCCTTAATTTCCTTTGCTGCTTTAATAGAAGGCCTAAAACGGATGTATTCAAAAGCAGTACCTATACCAGCCGCAATTTTATTGTTGCCGCTGTTTTGAAAATTTAAAAATGTTTGAGAAAAATTTTGTTTATACGAGCCCTCCAGTTTAAAATCCTGAAAGGTGTTGATGGTCTGGTTATCGAGCCGGAAACCGGCAATAAAAGCCATGTTTTTAATACGGCCCAGGTATTGAAAATGCTCAGCTTCAACCTGTGTGCTTTCGCCAATAGATGCCGAAACCATACTGCGTGAGTTTGGAATTATAAAGTCACGACTGGTAAGGTTTACATTTACATTAATACCCCGGAAACGGGTGTAATACAAACCTGCTTTTAAATAAGTACTTGGGTTTTCTTCGGCTGTAAAAGTAATATTGGCACTGTCTTTTGATATTGGTTCCAGTGTGTAACTGATTATGCGGTAGTAACGGCTACCAATGGCCCGGCGGATACTTTTGTTTATCTGGGCAGCAGTATAAGTTTTGTGATCATCAAAATTCATCAGGTGAAAGAAAAACGTGGGCGAAGTTTTTTTAAGCCCGATAACTTTATAACTGTTGATGTAAACAGCATTGTTTGTAATGGTTGTATTCTCTTTTTCTTTTGCGGCCCCAAGTGCATTAATACTATCGGCCATTTTTTTAAAAATGGGGTAATATAATTTGCCCGTTGCTACACCAATATCAAAAATTTCCGGCCCGCTGCCAAAGCTGGCGGCGTTGTAATCTTCAAGCGGCATGTGAATGTAGATATTGGTTAATGGCCGTTCTTCTTTAAAATCAGCAGCTTCTCTAAAAAAAGCCATTTGCGTTAAAACATCAACCGGATTTTTTATTTTATCAATTTTAGAAAGTCCGTTTGTAACGTTGCTGCCAATAACAATATCGGCCCCCATTTCCTTCACATTTTTAACAGGGAAATTGCGTACCAATCCGCCATCAACTAATTTTTTACCATCTCTGTTTACTGCCGAAAAAACAGAAGGTATAGCCATAGTAGCCCGCAATGCGGTGATGATGTTGCCGGTATCCATAACAACCAGGTCGCCCGTTTCCAGGTCGGTGGCCATGCATTTAAACGGAATTTTAAGATCATTAAAATTGTGAACATTATATACATGAAAAAAAAGTTCCGAAAATTTCATATTCAGCTCCTGGCCGGTAATTACACCGGTTGTTAAGCGTATTTTATTGTTGATAAATGGCAGTTCAATCGCAAAACGACTGTACTGATCTTTCTCTTCCATTGATAAAGTTTTCAAGGGAACATTGTTGCTGAATAACAAGTCAAAGTCAATATCTTTTTTTAGGCGCTCAATATCATTACCACTGTAACCAGATGCATACAATGCGCCAACAATGGCTCCCATGCTGGTTCCTGTAATGTAGTCAACTTTAAGTCCGGCACTGTCTATGGCTTTTAAAATGCCAATATGAGCCAAACCTTTTGCGCCGCCACCGCTTAAGGTTAGGCCAATTTTTGGCCTGTGGCTGTTATCCTGTGCAGATAAGTAACCTGTTAAACAGCAACAAAGCAGCAGGGTAACAAAAAATTTCATCAAATGGATTATTAAAATATACGGTTTGGCATTTGTTGTACAAATTACGTATAATTTGTTCTTTTATTTTTTGATAATAGTTAATTATTTGCTTTTCTTGAAACTGTCTTCCGCCAAATCAAATGAGCGTATTTATTTTAAGATGCCTTTATTTTGCAGGTACAAAAACATTTATGACCAACCGGCAGCTTTTTTTAAATCATGTAGGGCAAACCAGTGAAGCGCCATTGGCTTTGGAAATTGTAAAAGCCGAAGGCTGTAAACTATTTGATGCAGATGGTAAAGCTTATATTGATTTGATTGGGGGCATAAGCGTTTGCAATGTTGGCCACCGCCACCCCAAAGTTATTGATGCCATAAAAAAGCAGTTAGATGACTACCTGCATATTATGGTGTATGGCGAGCTGGTGCAAAGCCCCCAGGTGCAATACGCAAAAAAGCTAGCCGAAAATTTACCGCTTTCGCTCAACGCTGTTTTTTTTACAGCAAGCGGCAGCGAAGCAACCGAAGGGGCCATGAAACTTGCCAAAAGATTTTCGGGTCGTACACAAATCATTTCTTTTAAAAACTCGTATCACGGCAGTACACAAGGTGCGTTAAGCGTGATGGGCAGCGAATATTGGCAACAGGCTTACAGGCCACTGCTGCCAGATATTTTGCAGATGAATTACAACAGTTTTGCAGCCCTTAAAAATATTACTGAACGTACAGCATGCGTAATTGCCGAAACCATACAGGCCGAAGCCGGAGTTTTGGTGCCGCAAAACGGCTGGCTAAAAGCATTGCGAAAAAAGTGTGATGAAACAGGTACACTGCTGGTGCTTGATGAAATACAATGTGGCTTTGGCCGCAACGGAACACTGTGGGCTTTTGAGCAGTTTGATGTTGTGCCTGATATTTTATTGCTGGGCAAGGCACTGGGTGGTGGTATGCCATTGGGTGCTTTTATTGCAGATAAAAAAATAATGGATACTTTATCATACAACCCTGTACTTGGGCATATAAACACATTCGGCGGCCACCCGGTTTGCTGTGCAGCCGGCCTTGCGGCATTCAATGTTTTGTTAGATGAAAAACTGATCGCTCACGTAAAGAAAAAAGAAGATCTTTTTATTTCATTATTACATCATCCAAAAATAAGGGCAGTAAGAAGCCGTGGGCTGATGATGGCTGTAGAGTTTGAAAGTTTTGAAATGAATAAGAAAGTGATTGATGAGTTAATTGTTGCAGGGATATTTACCGATTGGTTTTTATTTGTGGCTAATTGTTTGCGTATTGTGCCGCCGTTAATAATAAGTGATGAAGAAATTACTGTAGCTTGTAATAAAATTATTGAAGTACTTAACTTACTTTGATAAGGTAAAATGAGTAAATTTTTCATTTGTGTCTTGGTGCCATAGTGGCTAAATTAATTTTGTAAAAAATTAATTCTTTTAAAATAAAAATTGAAAATTTCCTGAT
>JANMBZ010000073.1:0-27525 GCA_031360765.1 Chitinophagaceae bacterium | reverse complement strand
TCATAAAAGTTGTAACCAGTGCCATCAACACCATCATGGCAAAAATTTCGGGTGTAAGTATTCCCAGATCGTAACCAATATTTAAAACAATCAGTTGCATTAGTCCACGGGTGTTCATGAGTACGCCTATAGATAAACTGTCTTTCCAGCTTTGGCCTACCATACGGGCTGCCAATGCACTGCCGCCAAATTATCCGGCAACGGCTACCAATAATATCCATCCAAATGTGATCCACAAATGGCCTTGATTGATAAGGCCTATCTGTGTTCTTAAACCGGTTATTACAAAAAAGAGTGGCAGCAATAAAATGATGCTTACATCTTCAATCTTATCAATTACAATTTTACGAAAGCTAAAACTGGATGGCATAATAACACCAGCCATAAAAGCACCAAACAAAGCATGTATGCCGATGATAGATGTTATGTAAGAAGAAATTATCAGCAGGATAAAAAATAATGCAATGATGGGTGTTCTTCTTTTTTCTTTATTATCATAAACAGCACTTAATCTTTCTAAAAAAGGACGAACCACTTTCAGCATGATCAATACATAAACAATGGCAAGTGCAATGGTATATAAAACACTGAAGGAAGAACCGGATTTTACCAATGCAATTACTGCTGCCAAAATACACCAGGCAGTAAGATCATCGGCAGCGGCGCAGGTGAGTGCCATGGCTCCAAGTGGCGATCGGGTGAGCCCTTTTTCCTGTAGTATTCTTGCCAGTACCGGAAAGGCAGTGATGCTCATAGATATACCCATGAACAAAGCAAAAGACAGAAAGGTGATATTGGCCGGCGCATAATTGTGATAAATGTAAAAGGCAAGCGCTACACCCAATGTGTATGGTATAATGATGCTTGCATGGCTGATGATAACGGCACCATAAGCCTGTTTGCCTATTGCTTTCAGGTCAAGCTCCATACCGATGATGAACATAAAAAGTATAAGACCAATCTGGCTGAGGAAACTGAGTGTTGAAAGCGAAGCTGCCGGAAATAAAAATTGTGTGATCTCAGGAAAGTAAGCGCCAACAATGGATGGGCCTAAAACTATACCGGCAACAATTTCGCCGATAACAGCAGGCTGACCGATTTTTTTAAAAAGAAAACCAAATAATCTTGCAAAAGCAATAATAACAATTATTTGCAAAAGTAATACAGCCAAAGGATCTGTAAGGCCATGACTGAATGAATCTTTAAATACAAGGAATTCATTGGCTACTGTTGCTTCCTTTGCATTTTGTACCTGGGTTGCTGTTAACTCCGGAGTTTGCAGGGATTTTCCTTTTTCTATTATCCGGTAAATGGCAAAGCCCAATCCAACTACAATAACAAAATAAAACAGCGAGCTCCATCTTTTTTTCATTTCATTTACTATTTAAAGTCAGTTAGTTTAACTCCGGTCACAAATTGTGACCGCATAATTTCCATTCTGTAAAAGCAATCATGCAAATAAAATCCGAAGCGTTTTTTACCATTTGAGGTTTAAAATTGAAACCTCAAAGTAAGACAATTGTAAAATACTTAACATCCTGTAACCAAAATAAAACTATGCTGTAAGCCTTTAAAATTATTATAGATCAGAATATTTGGGTAAATGATGTTGGCTGTTTTCTTTTTGAACATCTGAGCCGGCAGCTGCTGATTGTTCGCAAACTGGCAGGCGTACCATAACCCTAAAGCAGATGCAGTAGCAAAATCGCCGGTCATGTGTTTGTAGCGCACGATAGATGTATCATCTGCAAGTAAGCTTTCACAGGATTCGTAAAATGGTAAGGTTCGGTTGTCGCCATTTTCGCCGGAAAGGAAGAGATCAATAGCTTCGCCAGCAGCAAGATTTTTTTGTAAGAATAATTGCAGTTGCTGCTTTACCAATTCTCTATCGGTTGTATGTAAAGTGCTGATGGCTTTTACTTCTGCAATTGCATTCTCTGCCAAACTATTCACCATAAACATAGCTGCACCTTCGCCCACAATACAACCTTCACTGTCTGATTCGTATAAATTCTTATTGGAGATATCTTCTTTTTTGTAAGAGCCTGCCAGGGTTTCAATATTATAATGAAAGGGAGAAATTTCATCTACACCGCCTACCAGATAAGCGTTTGATGGATTTGTATTGAGTTGCATCATGGCATCGAGCAAGGCATTTTCAAAAGCAAGCCCAAGATGAATATGGGTAATATTGTAGCCTTTGTTTTTGCTGATAAGGCCGAGTTGGCCTGCAATTACATTGCCGGTGCTTTGTACAAAACTGCCGGGTGTAAGCTGTCCTTCTTCGTACTGAACGATCTGGTTTAAAAATTTTACGCAATCATCCATGCCGGCATTTGCCGAGCCCATAATTATTCCATTGATAGCATCTGCTTCGCTCATCAACGGCAATGCCGCACCAACGCCCATTCTTATTGACTTACCCATACGGCGTAAAATACCCGGAGGAATTTGTGTGTAAGTAGGTTCGATGGCTAAAAGTTTTTTAACAACCGGTTCATTGATCAAATCAATATTGGCTTGCAATAAATCCTGCTGCGACGATATGCAATATGTTTTGTGGATATACAGCATTAGTTCAGACTTTTGAAAAAATTAAAGATGAACAATTGCCGCCAAAACCAAAAGAATTACTCATAACATGATTTACCGGCATTTTTTTATGTTCAAGTACCGGCGTTAAACCTGTTGAAGCGATTTGATTTTTAAAATGCAGATTTGGATAAACCTCCTGGTGCATCAAACTTAAAATACTGTACACTGCTTCAATAGCACCCGCTGCACCCAGTGTGTGGCCTATATTCCCTTTGGTAGATGCGAAGAGCGGCGGCGAATAAAATAAGCTGATCATGGCTTTGCTTTCAACCTGGTCGTTGTTTTCGGTTCCGGTACCATGTGCATTGATGAAATCAATTTTATCTGTAGTAAGATTTGCAAGCCGCAATGCACCCTGCATAGAAAGATACGGTCCATCGCCTTCATCAGATAATGAAGAAGGATGGTATGCATCGTTTGAATTAGCATAGCCTGTTAGTTCTGCATAAACTTTTTTGCCATTGATATCTTCTTCTTTTTCTAAAATTAGCCATGCTGCTCCTTCTCCTAAATTCAGTCCTTTTCTGCCTTCATCAAAAGGTGTACAAATTTCATCAGATAAAATATGCAGCGCATTAAAACCATTGATGGTAAATTTTGCAAGGCTATCAGTACCACCAACAATGGCTCTTTTTGCATACCCATTCTTCATAAGCATGGCACCATACATAATTGCATTGGCTGATGATGAACAAGCCGTGTTTATGGTATTGATAATGCCGTTTATTTTAAAATGCTTTTGCAGAAAAAGATTTACAGAAGCACAATCGTATGACCCGAGATAATCTGAACCGTTTGTTTTTGCATTGGCATCATTATACAATTCATCGGTTAAACACATGCCACCAACGGTGTTGGCACCAATTAATGCGGTATCGAATGATTGTATTTCTTCAGCAGATATTCCAGAATTGGCAATGGCCTCATTCAATGCATACATTGCCAGCAGGCTTGTTCGGGTTACGCCCGGTTCTGTTACCTGTAATGTTTTTTTTAAATTGTCGTTGCTGATTGGTACCTGGCCAAAAGGTAAAAGGCCGGCATATTTTGATGGAAAGAGATCGAGTTTGTATTGAATGCCGCAGGTTGATGCTTTAAGTGCTTCGTGATTTTCTGCTACAGAATTTCCGATAGCACTTACTACGCCCATACCGGTTATGAAAATTCTGCTCAAAATTTATTATTAAAATCTTTTTAGTAAAATGTAAACAAAGCTCAATTAAAAAACAAAATTTGAACGGAGCGTCGCCACTTCTGCCAAATCAAGGAACTAATGTCTGCTACCAAAGTAAAAAAATGCAACGCATTTTATTTTGTACGATGCTCCTCAATATAAGCAGCCATGGTATTGATATTTGTAAGAATTTTGCGGCCCTCTTTGGGGTCTTTAATATCAATGCCATATTCTCTGCCCAATAAAACAATCAGTTCTATAGAGTCAATCGAATCAAGCCCAAGGCCCTCAGCAAACAATGGTTCATCATCTTTTATATCCTCCGGCTTTACTGAAATAAGATTCAAAAATTCGATAATCTGCTTTTTAAGCTGCTCTTTTAGTTCTGCTGTTTCCATAATAATTTAAATCAAATTTTTTCTTTTTAACCCGTACAAGGTTATCAACTGTATTGCAAAGCTGATACCCAGTAAAGGTATTATATTTAAGATAACATCTTTCAGTTTTCCTCCTTCTAAAAATAAACCGTAATAAGCTTCCAGGCACCAATGCAACGGCGATAATTTCATTACAAACGTAAATGAAGATGGCATGGCAAAACTGGGTACCAGCAAACCGCCCACAGCAGCCATTAATACGATTGATACTGCTCCGATACCATTTGCCTGCTCCTGTGTTTTTGCAAAAACGCCAATCATAATGGCGTAGCTAACTGCACACCAGCCGCAGATTAACGTAACAATTATAACACCTAAAATATCGGCAGGTAAATTTAATTTGGGTAACCCCATGAATGGAAAAAGCCAGATACCCATGGAGAACACAACCGTTGCCTGTATAAAAGTTATAAATAAATAAGAAAGCTGTTTGGAAATTAATGCTACCAGGTAATTGGTTGGCAAAGTTTTTAAACGCACGAAACTGCCATTTAGTTTTTCACGAACCACACTGCCGCCCAAAGAAATTACAATGAAGAACATGGCAAACACAGTCCAGGCGGGCACATTGTGCTGCGATGCATTGGGAATATTGCGGCTGCCATCTCTTGATACCGGTATTTCAACAATACCGACCTGGCTGT
The DNA here is from genome assembly GCA_031360765.1 of Chitinophagaceae bacterium. Lineage (GTDB taxonomy): Bacteria > Bacteroidota > Bacteroidia > Chitinophagales > Chitinophagaceae > Ferruginibacter. The sequence goes on along the minus strand of JANMBZ010000073.1, from coordinate 22,675 downwards.
TTATTAAATCCTGCTCCAGCGAATCGGGCAAGGCTGTTTCGTTCATAGCGAAGTAAATGCTTTTTAAAACTTCTTTGTTTTGTACAACCTGCAAAGCACTGCGTAATGCACCTTGTATGGAGTGGCGGAATGATTCCTGCAAAACCGGATGATACAATAATGTGATGGGTTGAATTTGTCCGGTATCGGTTGCAATAATTTTATCGGTTTGCATGCCGAAATTTTTCAACGCTTTTTTTGCAGTTGCATCGGCTTTTAGTTTTAATTTTTGTGTAAAGTCAGCAGGTATGATGATGGCGATAACGGCATCTTTCGAATGCATCTTATCAGAAATTTCTTTGTCGGTTACGTTTGGTGTAACCTGTTTTAAACTGAACATGCCCACTTTTTCAATAGCGGTTTGCATTTGTTTACCAGCTTCGCCGCTATCACGATTGCAGATGAGCATGGGCACCGTATTGGTGTTCAGCATTTCAAACGTACTGTTTTGCACAGCGGTAATTACGAGTGCCAGCACGATGGGCATTGCAAACATGAAAACCAGTCCCAACCTGTCACGGGTGAGGATGCGCATGTCTTTTAATATGGTGCTCCAGAGTTTAAACATTATGAGTTCCTGTACGATTTGCCGGTTAAATTAATAAACAAACCTTCCAGTCCGTCTTCTTTATGATCTATCATCAGTTGATTCAAGGTGTCGTGTGCAATTATTTTTCCATCATCAATCAATGCTACCTTATTACAAAGATCTTCGGCTTCACTTAGCTGGTGCGATGTGTAAATCAGTGTAGTACCATCTTCATTTAATTTTTTAAGATAGTTAATGATGGCGTGACGGGTGTGCACATCCACACCAACAGTAGGTTCATCTAAAAATAAAATACGGGGATTGTGAATGACGCCGATAGCCAGGTTCACCCTGCGTTTCATACCACCGGAAAATTGCTCTACTTTTTTGTTGCGAACTTCTGTGAGTCCCATTACCTCCAGCAACTCGGTTGTTTTATATTTAATTTCTGATTTTTGTAAACCGCTCCATGCGCCGAAAAATGCCAGGTTTTCTGCCGGGCTAAGTTCCTGGTAAAAAGAAAAATCCTGCGGTACAAAGCCAAATAGTTTGTTGATAGATTTTTTGTGATGGGCAATTTCATGGCCGAGTAATTGTATGCTTCCTTCGCTAAATTTCAGCAGGCCTGTCATGCAATTCATTAAGGTAGTTTTGCCTGCGCCATTGGGACCAAACAATCCGAAACGCTCACCTTCCAGTACTTCTAAATTTAAATGGGTAAAGCAGGAAGTTGATTGGCGTGGATAAGAAAAACTTAAATCCTTTATACGCACAGCAGCATTACTCATGAGTTCCATTTTATTTTACTCAATGCCTGAAATGCTTTTTTCTCTATCTCCGAAATTTCAATAAGATAATCTCCCATTACATCATAATCGGCCTGGCTGCCAATGCGGCCTTTATAAATGCCTGCAGCCTGTACCGCAGCGGTGCGCCATTTATCACCTGCTTCTGTAAATATTTTTGAAATATCAAGTAATTCATCTTTTGGAACATAAGCATGTGCTTGCTGCAAAAATGCACCATATATATATCGAAAGCCACCACCACCAGTGCCAATCTCTTCCTGCATACGCACCAGTTGCGCTAAATACAAACCTGCTTTTTCATCGCCCAGTTTGGTTTTCCATTTTTTTATTTTTTTACCCGTGCCTGCAATGCCTTTTACGCCTGCAATATTACCCGGTATGCGTATCATGTGGTTAACATTTCTTTTAATCCCTTTCACAATTGCCTTTGCCATCTGCTCATCGGTAACAATTCTTTTTTCTTTGGGATAATAGATCTGCCCGTGTGGTGCAAAAGGCCCTTTTGCAAAACGCACTCTCTCCAATTCATATTCAGTTAATGATGTTGGCGTTTCCATTACCGGATCGCTGATTAAATACCTGCCATCTTCCTTTCCAAAAACAATCATATTGTGAGCATTGAAATGGAAGCGGTATTCTTTAGGAAAATAAGTAAGATAGTAAACGCCTACCTGTGCACCAACCGGTTGGCCGTTAGCCAGGCATTCATCTAAATATTTTTTTCCTGATTCTTTAGATGCAAACTTTTTACGAAATACCGGAATATCCAATGCGTTGCACGTTCTTTTAAAAATGAGGCCGGGCATGGTTCTAAAAGCAATAGCAGGCCCGTTATTAATTACAAGAAAGGGAAGCTGCACATAAAACAAACCCGAGCCAATACCGAAAGCAAGCGGCTCAGTAAGTTTTGTTGCACCTGCAGCCTGCAAAAGATTTGTAGTTACACCGTTTTCGCAATGTGCCGCCTGTAAATGTTTAAAATCAGTTGTCATGCAGGTTCATTGTTTTTAGCTCCTCCACAGTTATATTAAATGCATCGGCGTATTGCTGTAATTTTTGTTGAGATAAATTTTTAAAAGCTGCAGGCCTTAAATGTTTTTTGATGGTCCATTTCCAAAAGCCGGTGTATGCAGCAAGTATGGTCATGTCCATCAACCTCAATTCTAAAAAATATAAAATAGGACTTGCTTCGTTATTTAAAACTTTTTGCTTTGCAGCTTCAATGCGTTTTTCAATATCTTCCCAGGCAAGATCGAGTGCTTTTGTTTTTACATCCCAACCGGTGCTTAACTCACTTGAGTATTTGCCGGTGCCATCAACAGCATAAACCACTTCTTTGGTAAGTTTGTTGAGGGCGCCATCGTCCTGGGGAATTTCTTCTTTTTTCATAATGCAGCTGAAATGTAGAGATGAAATTACTACAATGTGCCAAATAATTGCTTAGCAAACTGTAAGTAAACTGTACATGTATGAGAAACGTGAGCTTTCGGGTACCAGCAAAAATATTTTATCGCCAATCTTAAGCTTGCCGCTGTGGAATAATTCGTTTACCATAAAATAAACTGATGCTGCACCTACATTACCAACCCGGTCCAGATTTACAAACCATTTATCGTACATAATGCCGGTTTCGTTTGCTATCAGTTGCTGGTAAATTTTATCTTTAAAAAAGTTGCTGCTCATGTGTGGTAAAAAATAATCAATTTCACTTGACTTTACACCATGTTTAGCCAGCGATGCACTTACACCATAACCACCATACAACACAATATTCTTGCTCAGCAGTTTTACATCCTGCTTAATGCTCATAATAGATTGCTCTGCTAATTCCTGCGGGGTATAATCCTGGTAACTTTTTAAGCTGCCATCTTTTTGTTTTTCGCAGGCCTGGTACATGCAAGGCTCCAGCTCGTTTGCGTACGAAAAACCTTCTATCCATTCAACCTTTAAACTAAGGCCTGTTTCGTTTTTTTTGTTAGAAAGAAGAAACGCCGCAGCACCATCCGATAACATCCAGCGTAAAAATTCTTTTTCGAAACCGATATAAGGATCATCAACAAGTTCCTTTAATCTTTTCGCTTCATCTTCAAAATTGGATGATATCAATGAAAGAGAAAAACGCTCAGAACCGGTTGCCACAGACTGCTGTACTTCGCCAGCCTTTGTTGCCAGATACGCATACTTAAATGCATGCATGCCGGCACAACATACCCCGGATGGAGAAATTACTTCAAAAGGTTTTGTTTCGGGCAAGTATCCATGTACCATCACACCATGCGAAGGCATCAGTTGATCTGGTGTAGAAGTTCCGGTGCTTAACAGTTCTATATTTTTAATTCCATCCGGATTGTCTTTAAACAATGCCTTTACGGCTTCGGCCGTCATTTGTGCGTTGGTATGCGTTGGCTTACCTTGTTTATCAAGTGCATAAAACCTGTTCTTAATTCCGTTGTTCCGGAGTACAATTGCTTTTGATCGTGATGGCGCATCGTTTATGTAGCCAAGATAATCTTCCATTTCGTCGTTTGAAACGGGATTGTTTGGAAAGAACGCCGCAGTATTTGTAATATAAACCTCGTTTAATGCCATCTCTTCTATAAATTAATGTACGCCTGAATAAAGTTGTTTTTGTTTTTTAATACGTCCCGATAAAAACGGTTTAAAGAAAATAAAATCCACTGTAAGTATAATCGGGGCAGCAATGAACAGTGCAATTAAAAGATAATATTTGAATGCAACAAGCCAGGCAGTCTTTTTTTTCTTTTTTGCAATGATGTTAGCCCATATAGCAAAGATCTTACTCGCCTTCGATTCGATAAACATCAGGTTATATTTTACTTCGATTGCTTTTTGCTTTATCAGCTCATCTTGCAGACCATCAAAGCTTGTGCCGTTTAAATATTTTTGAACCGTTGTTCCATAGTCTGCTGTTTTTGCAATATCTGCGTCCGATACGCCAGGTGTTGGAAAAATACCCAGCCAACGCCCCTTCTTGCCTTTAAACATCCAATAAAAAATGGTAACAAAACTTATAAAATTGTGATGCCTATCAAAAAGCGAAATGCTGCCAACTAATTTTGCATCGGCATCTTTCAATATTTTTTTGATACGCTGCATGGCACTGATCCACATATTTCTGGCACCGGTAATGGTAATTACAGGCGTATCTTTTAATACAGCTTTTACAGCCGGGCTGTTTAAAATTGAATTAACCGGAATGCTGGGTGATAGAAACCATGCCTGGTAACCGAGTATAACCAGGTCGTATTTATTTTCTTTAAGTTGAAAAGGTTTGAGTTTGGTAGGTACGCTCAGCACACAATCGGGCATCACTGCAAAAAAAGCTTTGCCATTCCAGGGAAAGGGGTAATCATTGGCAACATGCACCCGAACTTTTTCAACTGTATTACCTGCTTCAATCAGCGGGGCTGTGAAGTTATTTAAGATATCTTCTAACTGCCCGGATTGTGTATAATAAATGACGAGAATTTTTTTAGCCATGCATTGCGAAGTTAAGGCTACGAAAGCTTTAAAACTTTTGATTTTTTACTGTAATCAATGATTGCCTGTTGCACTAAAGGCGGCAACGTTTTATAGCTGGAGCGTATTGCAGTAACATCGGTTTGAATATTATTATTGTATTTAACAATTTTGGGAGCATGCTCCTGTATAATCAGTCTTAAAAAACTGTATTCTGAGTTTTCTTTATCTTTTTTTATAGCAGTTTCCAGCTTTATGCGGCCTGCTTTAAACAAGTTTAATTTATCACTGGCTTTTGTAACAAGGCCTGCTTTTTTCATCAGTAAAGTACCTTCATAAGCTTCTTTTTCAGTTAAGGAAGAAGTTTTTAAAGCGGTTAACTGGCTGTTGATCGTTTCCATATTATCTGAGGCCAACGCATTGTAAAAAGCCGATTTATCAAAACCTGCGCCAGGCATATTTCCTTTAACTGTAATGAATGATAACAATAACAGCAGACTCATTAAAGGCTTAAAATTCATCATATTTATCATTATTTACAAAGATAAAGATTTATACAGGCAGGCCTGATTTTCAATTGCAATTAAAGTGTTAACCCGAAAGGGTTGGCTGATTTAAGCATATTTACTAATCATTCGATAATAAAAAAGTAAACTTGCTAAGTGCTTTTACTTTTTTGAATATGCTCTTAAAATATATCTATGCCTATTTGAAGTTAAGCACAATAAACTGTTAACTAAAAACGATTTATAAAACAGAAATTGTTTAACAGTAATGCAACTGAAGAACGTACCCGAAAAGTAAATTTAAAAATAAAAATCAGTGCCCTAAAAATTGGTGCTGATGTTAAAACGACTTGCATTGAAAACTATATTTCATCTACAGTTTTAAAGTTTTTATTGTTAGGCACAACAGGAGAAAGGGACCTTGCTTTAAGCAGGGTCTTTTTGTTTTAGCACAAAGAGATTTTTTTCTCAGCTTCGCTGCGAAATAATTTTTGCCATAAAGGCTCGAAGGCACGGAGGAAAATGCTCCGCATTTATTTTGGAGACTTAAATGAAATGAATTTTATAAAATTGCTATTGCTGCAGCAAACTGGCAAATCAAGCCCACAGCTAATCCCATGTAAATTTCTTTTTGAGTATGATCGCTTACAATTAAACGGCTGGTACAAACAATACCGGTAATAAGCAATGCAAGTGATAGCGGCCATGTCATCAACATGGTATTACTGTTCATAATTAAGATAAAAATGCCCAACATACCACCGCAACCAATTGCATGCATACTTATCTTGTAAAAAATATTTGCAATTAAAGCAAGGGCGGTAGTAATAAAAACGCCGGTCATAAAAGAAGCAAGTATGGGCGTTAACTCCGGTTTAAAATTAAAAAGCACACGGGCCATCCAAAAGTAAAAGATCATATTGGCCAGGTATGGGCCAATTCTGTCTTCACGTGTGTACAACATAAATGATTTTACAAAACCAAGCCCCCTCATAACCAGCAATGCAAAAGCCGGAAAAAATATGGTATTAAAGATTGTTATGCGTAACAACTCAAATTTTTTATAAAAGCCCAGACCAGAAAAATAAGATGGATGATAATTTATTAAAAAAGCAATTACATATAACGGAATAAACAGCGGGTGAAAAACAACAGAAAAAAGATGAGCAAAAAACCTGAGAATAACATGTTGCTTTTGTTGAGTAGTATCAGTATGCGGTTGTATAAAATCTATTTCCTTGGTCATAAAAAAAATCGTTGTTCCTTCATCTTTGGAAAGTTAGGAGGGGTCTTATAATTCTTTTCTTAAACGTGCAACAGATATATTGAGTTGCTCCCTGTATTTGGCAACAGTTCTTCTTGCAATGTTATATCCTTTTTCCTGCAGCATATCGGTTAGTTTTTCATCACTGTACGGATGCTTTTTATCTTCGGCTTCAATAATATCGCTCAGTATTTTTTTAACTTCACGGGTACTTACTTCTTCGCCACTATCGGTTTGAAGGCTTTCGCTGAAGAAAAATTTAAGGCGATAAGTTCCAAATTCTGTTTGTACAAATTTGCTGTTGGCAACACGGCTTACAGTAGAAATATCGAGGTTGGTTTCTTCTGCAATATGTTTTAAGATCATGGGCCGCAGGTCGGTTTCTTCTCCCGAAATAAAAAATGCACGCTGGTAATTCATAATGGCTTCCATGGTATTCAGCAACGTATTGTGGCGTTGCTTGATGGCATCAATAAACCATTTGGCCGCATCAATTTTTTGTTTGATAAAAATCACCGCTTCTTTTTGTCGCTTGTCTTTTTTACTGCCACGGTCATATTCTTTCAGCATATCACGGTATCCTTCGCTAATGCGGAGGTCGGGGGCATTTTTATTATTTAGTGTTAACTCCAGCTTACCGGCATTGTTGTAAATAAAAAAATCGGGCACCACATAGCTTTCTGCATTGGAAGAACTTCCGCCAACAGATCCTGCGGGCTTGGGGTTTAATTTTATGATCTGGTTAATAACTTCTCTTAACTGTTCATCATTCAGATCGAAGCCGCGTTGTATTTTTTCGTAATGTTTTTTTGTAAACTCATCAAAGTATTTTTCCAATACCCGTATGGCCACTTCTACATGTTTGCCTTCGTGCAGTTTTCTTTCTAATTGCAGCAGTAAGCATTCCTGCAGGTTACGGGCTGCAATGCCTGGCGGGTCAAACTGCTGTATCTGCAAAACCAGTTCGGCAATTTCTTCTTCGGTGGTGCTTATGTTTTGCCTGAAAGCAAGGTCATCAACAATGGCACCAAATTCTCTTCTCAAATATCCATCATCATCTAAATTTCCAATTATTTGCAGTGCTACTTTTTTCTGGTGTTCATCAATGGTAAGCATACCCAGTTGCTCAATCATCAGTTCATTAAAACCTTTTTCAACTTTTATTGGTATTACACGATCCTCATCAATTTCGGGATAGTTGGTATCTTTCAGTTTATAATCGCCTACTTCATCATCGCCCTCGTTTACATATTCGCTGATGTCAATATTATCATATTCATCAACACTGCCATCCATTTCTGTATCGGCTGTATCGCCATCGCTAAATTCATCTTTACCCTCATCAAATTCTGTTTCATGTCCGTCTTCAGCTTCTTCCAACGCCGGGTTTTCTTCAATCTCTTCTTTAATTCTTTCTTCCAGCTGGGCAGTAGGTACCTGCAGTAATTTCATCAACTGAATTTGCTGTGGTGATAATTTTTGTAATTGCTTTTGATATAATCCCTGACTTAAAGACATTTATTGAAAACTCGATTAGGGTAAAAAATATAAATTAAATTATAAACCAATACTGGAATAACAGCGTAAATTTACAGAGATAAGATTAAGTAAAATGCATAACAGGGCTAAATTTTTATTTTTTTGCATGATTTTTGTGGCAAATACTGTTGCTGCACAAAATCTTCAGTATAAAAGGCCTGACAATACATTACTTTTTACACCTCAAATTATTTACCGGAATATCAGTAAAATCAATAACTACAAAGGCTTTCATCAAACAGGGAATAAAAAAATTGTAACTGACAATACTAATGTTAAACCTGTTTTTCTATTAAACCCGGTTTCCTGTTCTCTACTTGCTGCTGATTATTATACCCAGAGTTTTGGTTTTTTTTGTAAAAAAGAATTGCAGTTTGAGAAGGCAACAAAAATTCCGTTACGATTCAGGCTTGGAAGTTTGCAATACAATAATTATTTGGAAGGAAAGATTAACAGCGGAATTTTGCCCCCATATTAGAAAGAAATGACTTTTATAAAGCGATTTTATTTGCCCACTAAGACACAAAGGCCACAAAGAAGCAATTATTGATTCAGAAACTGTCTTTGTTTTCTTGGCATTTTAGAGGGATTTTTTTTGTAAAAATTCATTTAATTCATTAAGCATCTTTATACCGACACCTTCTGCTCACTCAACACTTTCTTTATTACCCCAACCATCTGATCGCATTTAGTTTTCAGTTGTTCATCTGTCCATGCTAAGCTAATAGCAGTAGATAAGCAACGGCTCATAATAGCATCGCTGGCTGCAAAATTTTTGCTTGCATGATGCATTACAGCAGCTTTTAAATCGGGGTGTAAATGATTGAGGGTTACCGCATTTTTCAGGTGATCCCACTTGCTGATATAATGCCAGTTATTTACAAACCAGTAAAAATTACCAGCTAAAATATTTTGTGCTTTTAGTTCTGCAACAACTGCTTTTGTAATTTCTTCAGTTGGTAAAAACCAGCTTACAAATGAACAACTGTCGCCACTTTCATCGGGTACTCTTCTAAAGCTTACTTCTGGTATTTGCGCCAGCGCATTTTTTAAAGCCGTGTGGTTTTTTTTCTGAATGGCTAAGAAAGTATCCAGCTTTTTTATCTGTGCCAGGCCAACTGCCGCATGCAGTTCACTAATGCGGAAGTTGTAACCAATGAATGGATGCAGATCGGCACCACGGTCAACACCTTTATGATCATGCCCATGATCTGTATAACCATCGCTGGCAACATATACATCTTCCCGGTTGGTCATCACCACGCCGCCTTCGGCACAGGTTATGGTTTTTACAAAATCAAAACTAAAAGTGCCGGCATCGCCGATGGTACCCAGTTTTTTTCCTTTGTATGTGCCGCCAATACTCTGGCAGGCATCTTCCAGTAAAATTAAATGATGTTCTTTACATATAGCCTGCAATGCATCCATATCGGCCATGCTGCCGCACATGTGTACGGGCATAATGCATTTTGTTTTTGAAGTGATTGCGTTACGAACGGCTTCAGGGTCTAATGTCAACGTATCATCCACATCCACAAAAACCGGTATAGCACCCACACTTATAACGGCCTCAAAACTGGCAACAAATGTAAAGGAAGGTAAAATCACTTCATCGCCATAACCAATACCCAATGCACTCATGGCTGTTGTTAATGCAGCCGTACCGCTGCTTAACAACTGGGCGTGTTTGCAACCAAAAGTTTCGCAAACGGCTTCTTCCAGTTCTTTAGCTTTCCAAATTCCTTTGCGTGGGCCATCAAAACCATAACGCATCAGGATGCCTGTTTCCAGCACATCAGTTACTTCTTTAATTTCTTCCTTTCCAAAATGTTCAAAACCGGGCATAAAAAATAATTGATAATTATTAAATGCCTGCCTGGCGGCCAGACAGGGATAATTGATGATGCTTTTAATTCAAGCCATCAATTATACAGCAAAGGTAAAGAAAATTGATAGTGTGTTAAGAATTATGCGTTGATCAATTTATGCAGCAAGAGCAGGTTTAAAACTTAAACAACCTCACTGGTTTATTTATTCAATGCCTTTATAATGGCTTCGGCATTGGATTGTACATTCAGCTTTTTGTAAATCTTTTTTATCTGAGACCGGATCGTTTCCACGCTTTTATCCAGTTTGGCAGCAATCATTTTATAACTATAACCTTTTACAAGCCATTCCAGTACCTCCTTTTCTTTTGCTGATAAAGATTCCATCTCATTATTGCTGGTAAAAGTATGTTTTGGAAAATGCTGGAGTATTTTACTGGCTATGCTTGGCGTTAAGGGCGAACCGCCATTGATAACATCGGTAATAGATTCAATAATTTTATCGGCCGTGCTGCTTTTTAAAACGTAACCGTTTGCACCCAGGCAAATGGCATTTAATACTTTGTCGTTTTCTTCAAACACCGTAAATATCATCACTTTGGCCTCGGGGTATTTGTCTTTTACATTTTTTAAACCCTCCAGTCCGTTTACTTCGGGCATATCAATATCAGATATAATCAGGTCGGGCAGGTTTTGTTCATAAATGCGAACCATGTCTTTTGCATTATCATATACACCGCAAACGGTAATAGCATCATTCATTTCCAGTAAAGCTTTTAAACTTTCCTGCATTAAAAAATTATCTTCAAAAATTGCAACTTTATATATCATGCAGTTATAAAATTAACGCTTGAAACAAAAAAAAATTTTACCCATTAAGGTTATGTTGGTATGCTTATATGCCAGCTTGTGCCTTTACTGCTTTGTAGGGTAACGGTTCCGTTACAACTGTTTACTCTTTGCCTTATATTGGTTAGTCCATTTCCTTTGTGCATTCCTTTTTCATCAAAGCCAATACCATCGTCACTTGCAGTAAGTACAATTGTTTTTTGTTGTAGCGACAGACTTAAATTAAAATGCGTGGCGCTGCTGTACTTTGCTGCATTGTTTATTATCTCTTTACAGATAAGGTAAATATCCCGCCGCAACTGCATATTTAAAACTTTGGTTTTAATTTCATCATCAATGTTAATGTGATATTGTATTCCACGTTCATCAAACACATCATTACAAAACTGCAGCAGCCGGTACATTAATTTTTCAATGGTATCGTTGTTGGGGTTAATGCTCCATACAATATCGCTCATATTTTGAATCATATCCCGGCTGGTAGTTTCAATTTTGGCTGCCATTTTTTTAGCCTCTTCCGGTTGCGATTCTATTTTGTTTTTAAGTACGGCATTCATTAAAGTGATGCTGCTTAAAGTGGTGCCAATATCATCATGCAGATCTTTACTGATGCTGCTCCTGGTGCGTTCAACTGCAACTATCTTATTCATTTTTTGTTTGTATAGCCAGTATAACACTGCTACTACAATACCTACGCAAAACAGAAAAAACAGCCAATGTTTGTAAAAAGGCTCTTTAATGATAAAGCTAAAAGTTGCATCGGTTAACGACCACACTGCATTGGCATTTTTTGTTCTTACCCTAAAAGTGTAATTACCCGCCGGTAGTTGATTATAACTTACCGTATAATTGTTACTTGCTGTACTCCAGTCTGCATCTATACCATCCATTTTATATTGGTACTCAGTTTGCAGCTCGTTAATAAAAGTAGGACTGGTAAATTCAAAACTAAAATTGTTTTCATTGTGGTCAAACACTTTTTTTTGTAATAGACTATCAATGGAAATTTCTTTTCCATTACAACTTATTTTGTTGATATAAATTTCAGGTGTTATGCTTTGTATAGTTGTATTAACAGGCACTGTAGTTAACCCTCCACTCGAACCGATGTGTAAAAGACCCTGGTGTTCTTTTAAAAAATATACATAATTTCCTAACGTACTGTTCTTATACATGCCGTTATAAATTGTGTAATTATAACCACTGCTAAACAATATTTTATCTATCCCTTTATTACCTCCTATCCAGATATTGCCTTTACTATCTTTTAAAATACTGGTAAGCAATACGCTCGAAATTTCAGGTTCCACAAAATGCTTTGCTAATTGATATCCCTGCTTTTGTAATGTAAAATAATAAAGCCCGTTACTACCTGTAGCCAGCCATACAGATGCATTAATATCCATAACTGCATTAATGCAAAATGTATTGCTAATATTATTACATGGTAAGTGCTGTATAATTTGAACAGCAATCTGCATGTTTATTGTTAAAAAATTGATGTGGTACAGTCCTTTTTCTTTACTAAATAAAACTGCTTCGTTAGGTAATTTGCCGGCAGCCAATACAGAAAAATTAATATTATTTAATGAGGCTGGTAATGCCACAGGTAAAAACTTGTCCTTAGCATAGGTAACTAAATTTCCTGCTTTTGTAAGCATACAAACTATTCCGTTTGGCAAATTGATCATTGATTCCAGATTTGGAAGTTGTGCATTTACCTGAGGAGATAGAATAATTTTTTTGGACGAAAGTGTATTATTTATGTAATTATATTGTTTTGTAAATTTTTTGTAATTGTTGATAAACGGATTGTAATCGTTTATCCATAATTTACTATTGATAGTATTGCATTCTATTGGATAAAAATGATCATCTTTTACTTTTACGTTACTTATTTTTTCGTTTACCAAACTGTAAATATTCAAGCTGTTTGAAAACAAGAACGAATTATTGAACCCAACCCCATATCTAATTGATGGAGCACCTTTGGGCATTTCTAATACATAATTTCTGATGTTTAAATTTCCATATCTGTAAACTCCATTTTCCGTAGCAAGCCACATGTTTTCCTCTTTATCAATAAATATATCCCAAAATACAACATCGGGTAATAAGGGTTTTTCCAGGCTTTTTATAAGCTTTAATTCTTTGTTGTAAAGCAATATGCCAGTTGGATAATTACTTACAGCTATATCACCATTACTAAATGAGCCTACTGCTGTAATTTCTGCATTTTGTCTTGCAAATTTTATAGGTGTTATAGTGCGTATATTTTTTAAACCTGCAGCATTAATATAATACATAGCGCTATCGGCACTAATTACAATATTATGGTTGGCATCCTGTTTTAAAACATTAATATATTTTTTAAAAAAAGCAGGAGGTATATACGGGTTATCTAAATTTCCCTTTTCGTAAATAACAAAACCCTTGTTAGTGCCTATCCAGATATTTTTATAAAAATCCTGAAAAATTGAAAAACAATATATCTCTGGTACCTGGTATTGAGCAGGTAAAGAAATAATCTGCACTTTATTTTTTGTAACTAAATGTATTTTGTGTCCTTTAACATTAGCCGTTAAATAAGTACTATCATCTATCTGTAACGAACACATAAAATGTTTGGGAGCGGGAGCATTTTCCGGATAAATAAATTCTAACGAGGTACCCAATGCTCTTGCTACTCCCTGATCGGTAGTACCCATAATACAAGCTCCTTTATAGGTAGTTATAGAATTATTATGGGCAAAATAGTATAGATTGCGGCTACCCGGAAAAAAAGTAAACTTACGCCCATCGTAATTACATATACCATTATCGGTAGTAACCCATATATATCCCATACTATCCTGTACCACATTACCACAGCGATTATGAATAAGCCCATCGTTGGTGGTAAACTGCTTATACGGGCATGTTTGGCTGTAGCTGTATAGCGCATCCATCATCAGCAAAAACAATAATACCTTTTTGAAAAACATTTTACAATATAGTTAATATCAAATAAAATTTTTCACCCTAATTGGTTATTCGTACACAGCAAAACTTGTTAAACATTTGCATTGTAAAAATTAAGGTATGAATACAGGATTAACACTTTTATTTGCCACACTGCTTTTTATAGCTGGTTGTAATAACAGTAATACAGATAAAGCCACAGCATCATCGAACTTAACTTTTTCAGATAATAAAGAAAAAAATTGCCCTCATGTAACAGCTAAAATAAATGGCAAGCCCTGGCAATCGGTTAAAGATGAAATACTGGCCACCTACTCAGAATTTGATGATAAGCTGCAGATTTTTACCAAAGATGCAGGTGGCAAAATGAATTTTTTATTAACCCTTGCGCCTTTTAGTAAAACCAGTGTAGGTAAATACAACAGCGTACGTGAAGGTGCCGGCGGCTATGGCATTAGCCTGCTGGATGAAAATACAAAAGATGATATAGTGCTGGATTACGACAATTTTCACCAGGGTGCAGTGGCTGCCTGTTTGCAGATAGTTTCTATTAAAGAAACCACCGAAGGCAAAATTGTGGAAGGCACATTTGCATCGCCCATGGATGTGAGCAATAATTACGATGCAAACAAAGAAAAAATAGAGGTTACCGATGGCAGCTTTGCCGTTTTAATTAAAAAGTAAAAATTTAAAACAAAACAAAAATTATGAAAAAATTATTATTAGTCTGTATCGCATTCGCACTTGTGTCCACATCTTGCAAAAAAAACAATGATGTTGCTGAACCGGCCCACAAAAACCTGCTGATAAAAAGAACCGACAGCGACGGGCTGGTTTTTACCTACACTTACGATGCCAATAACCGGATGGTTACCTGGACCCGTAATTCAAACCCGAGCAACCCTGCACAGAATATTAGTTTTACTTACAACGCAAACGGCACACTGGCACAGTGGGTAAACAGCCTGAATGCCATCAAAACAAAATTTACTTATAATGGAGATGCTACTGTTAGCACACAAAAAACGTATAGTGTATCTGGCGCTACCGAAATTTTAAATGATACCTACACTTATACTTACGCAGTAGGAGCTGTAACAGAAAATTATATTTCCGCTGGTACAGGCAATGGCTTCAGGCAGGAATATAAGTATGATGCCAATGGTAATGTTACTGAAATAAAATCTTACAACACAACGCCTGCAAACCCTGCCGGTACTTACTCGGGTGTTACTACCTACGGTGCATACGATAATAAAAATCATTACCACTCATCAGCGCCTGCATCATTCCTTTTTCCTTATTCCATAAAAAATAATGCAGGTACCATTACATATCCATTTGGTACGGCTAATTACACTTTTGAGTATAATGCAGATGGCTACCCAACTAAAAGATTTGAGAACGGAACACTCTATGCCACGTTTGAATATCAAAGATTATAAAACAGGAAAATTAAATTTTATAAAAAAATAATTATGAAAAAAATAATTTTAGCAGCAATTTTATTTGTAACAGCCGCACAATGCTTTGCACAAAGCCCACCACCAATAAAAGTACCCGGCAGCATAACAATGAAGCAGGGTTGTTTTAAAACAAACACCAGTTTTACCAAAGGACAGCGCTATTATTCGGAAGATAACCGGTATTGTTTAATTTTTCAGGACGATGGAAACCTGGTAATATACAAATTTGCATCCGCCAGAAAGTATAGCCCGGTATGGAACTCCAAAACCAATGGCATTGCAATGAAAAGCTGCATTTTTCAGGAAGATGGAAACCTTGTTTTGTATGATTATGCAGGCAAGCCAAGGTGGGCTGCCAATGGCGGTTCTGTTGATAAAGGCGGCAGTGGAAAAGGAGATAAATTTTATGCGGTTGGCCCCGACTCGCATTGGTTAACGCTTCAAAATGATGGCAACCTGGTTATTTATGTTGGCAAATATCGAAATGCAAACTCTCCAAGATGGTCAACTGGAAGCTTCGAAAAAAATTAAATCCATATTAAACAATAGTTAATGAAACATCTTGTATCAATATTCACTTTTTTAATTTTGGCAACGCTAGTAAGTGCCCAGATAAAAACAATACCAAAAGATTTAACTCCAAAGCGCAAAATAACCGGTACTCAAAATGTTACCACAGGGTACGAACATGCCAAAATGGATGTTTACATCACCCAAACAGAAGGAAAAGGAGAAACATTGAATTTTAGCTCAAGTGTAATTATTGATATGGTGGAGCTTTCGTTTATCGGGATAGATAATTCAAAACAAACAACATTTTCAAAAAATAAAACCGGTTCTTTTTATTTACAAACGCCGGCTTATGAGGGCGGGTTAAAAAATGGATATACGCTCCATTTTTATACCTCTAACAGCCAAAGAAAAAGTAAACCAATCTGGACTTTTACAGTGGGGCCTAAAAAATAAATTTTATATTCAAATGAAAAAAATAACGTTATTACTTTGTATAGCTTTAAGCCTGAGCATTGCCGCGGCAAAAGCCCAAAGCATGGCCATTAATACCACCGGTGCCGCTGCAAACCCTACCAGCATTTTAGATGTAAGCAGCACTGCTAAAGGCATGCTGATACCACGTATGACGGCCGTACAACGTGCAGGAATTGGCACACCTGCTAATGGGTTATTGGTGTATGATACTGATAGTATTGCATTCAGTTATTTTAATGGTGTTAATTGGGTATTTATAAAAGCAGGTATTGATACAGCTAGTGCATGGAATACAAATGGCAACAACAGTATAACCACAGCTAATTTTTTAGGCACTATAAATGATGCCGATTTGTTTTTTAAAAGAAATAATATAAATGCAGGTTACATTAAACCAAATAATACTGCTTTTGGGGTTTTAAGTGGCAACAGTGGTACCGGCACAAATAATACCGCGTTTGGGTTTGCCAATTTAGCAATAAATACTACAGGAAGTTTTAATACAGGCGTGGGCTATCAGAATTTATATGCAACCACACCAGGAAGCTACAATACAGGTATTGGTTTTTACAATTTGCGAAGCAGCGTAACAGGTAACTATAATACGGCTGTTGGCGCAAGAAATATTGAGTACACCACAGGCGAATATAATGTAGCAATAGGGGCATTTAATTTGTCAAAAACTTTTCAGGCCGGACAAAATTATACCAAAAATATAGCCATAGGTTACGGTAGTATGCAAAATCAAATTTATGGTAGAAACAATATTGCCATTGGAGAAGCTGCATTAAATAACGATACCACAAGCTTTAATAATATTGCAATTGGTTACAAAGCCCTTTTTAATAATGAAAACAAAAATAATTTAGTAGCCATTGGTGATAGCGCTTTATATAATAACAGCACAGGCTCGGCATCGGTAACTCAAGGCGCCGATAATACAGCACTGGGTAGCAAAACATTATCTGGCAACACCATCGGCTACGGCAATACCGCTACTGGAACCAGTGCTTTAACCAAAAATACTACTGGTGGTACTAATGTAGCAAATGGTGCTTATGCAATGTTTGGCAATACAGTGGGCAGTAGGAATACAGCCATCGGCACTTCTGCATTGTACACGAATACCACAGGAAGTACAAATACCGCAGTGGGGGATGCTACACTTTATCAAAATACAGTAGGTTATTCTAATGTTGCGGTAGGGCGAAGTGCTTTGTATAGCAACATCGTAAGTAGCAACCTTTTAGCCATTGGCGATAGTGCTTTGTATAATAATGTTGGTGGCAATTATAACACAGCAGTTGGTAGTAAAGCCCTGTTTACAAATACCTCTGGCAATTTTAATACTGCCAATGGATTTCAGGCGTTGTATGCTAACAGCACTGGTTACGATAACACAGCAACTGGCTTTGGTGCTTTAATTACAAATACAACAGGCAATGATAATACTGCAAACGGTATTTATGCTTTACGATTTAATACAACAGGAAATGCTAATACAGCAAATGGCCGGGGAGCTTTGTTTAACAACATCACCGGCTCAAGCAATACAGCAAATGGCTCTGATGCAATGTATAACAATACCACTGGTTCAA
Organism: Chitinophagaceae bacterium; assembly: GCA_031360765.1. GTDB lineage: Bacteria > Bacteroidota > Bacteroidia > Chitinophagales > Chitinophagaceae > Ferruginibacter. The sequence continues at coordinate 4,822 of JANMBZ010000073.1, read as the reverse complement.
ATAATACTGCAAATGGCTCTGTTGCAATGTATAACAATACCACAGGTACAAATAATACTGCAAACGGTGATAGCGCTTTGTATAAAAACACCACTGGTTACAGTAATGTAGCCGTTGGCAAAGCTGCTTTATTCAATAACACAAACCGCAACAATCTTGTTGCCATTGGCGATAGTGCACTATACAATAATGGAACTGGCGTTACATTGCCAATACATGCTACACTTAATACCGCAATTGGGAATAAGGCATTATTTAATAATAATACCGGGTATGGCAATACAGCAGTTGGCAACAATGCGCTTAGCTTTTCTCAAAACGGAAGTGATAATACCGCTGTTGGATACTTTGCCGATGTGTTTTCAAATGGTTTAACTAATGCAACAGCAATTGGTGCAAAGGCAATTGTAAAGGCAAGTAATAGTTTGATATTGGGGCAAATAAATGGTATGGGTATAGGTGCTGTAGATACCAAGGTAGGTATTGGCGTGGCAGACCCTACCGAAAAACTAGAAATTGGTAATGGGCGGTTACGATTTAGAGGAAATGCACCAGGTGGCAATGCACATGGTATTACCTGGACAAATAATGCCGGCACAATTGACAGGGCTTTTATTGGTATGGAAACCGATAACTTTTTGGGCATTTACAATTTTGGATTTCCAGCCGGATGGAATGTAAGGCTACATAATACTACCGGAGAAATGGGTATTAACAAGCAACCAGGCACAGCCGCTGCCGAAAGCAGGTTGCAGGTAAAACAGGCAAGCGTTGGCGCAGGTTTTGGAATTAGTATTGAAACTGCCATAAATACAAACAGGTGGGATATGTGGGTAGATAATAATACCGGCCCCGATTATAACTTTAGTTACAATGGAATTTTAAAAGGTTATATTCAAAATGCAACCGGTAACTATATCGTAGTTTCTGACAAACGCTTTAAAAAAGATGTTAGTGATTTTTCTCTCTCCTTATCAAGTATAAATAAACTTAAAACTTACCAATACCATTATTTGGATAACGGCATTACTGATCAGTTTAGCATTGGTTTTATGGCGCAGGATGTGCAAAAATTATTTCCAGATGCCGTAAGCGAAAAACTGATGGAAGATGGTAAAAAGAGATTAGGTGTAAACTACCAATATTTTACGGTGCTTGCAATAAAAGGCTTACAGGAGCAACAGATAATTATAGAAACTCAGAATACCCAAAATGTATTGCAGAATAAAAGAATTGAAAATTTAGAAAACGAGTTAGCTGAATTAAAAAAATTAGTTACGCAGGCTATTAAAAACTAGGCTGTTTAAAATCAGACAATCAAATTTTTTGTGAAGTAATTTTTAAAAAGCAAAGTTGGAAATAACATGCTCAGTTTTACAGCACAAAAAACAGTAATTCAAATAATTTAATTTATCAAAAATGAAAAAAATATTTTTTTACAGCATTACAGCCGTTATTCTTTTAACCACAGCTTGCAATAGCGGTAGCAAAGAAAGCAATACTTCCGGTATAGAAACATCTGACAAAGAAATTACTGCAACTTTTACAGTAGATGCAACCGATTACAAAGGCAAAGTAAGCACGCAATATTTTGGTAGTAATAAGGAAACTGATAATTTTTCGGTGCTTTGTCAGCAGAGCGATCCACTGGTTTTATTGCAGGCAGTTTTTGCAAATGAAAAAGATGCACAGTCGGTTGGGTTAAAGCCCAACGGCAGCTCTTATAATGTTGGTGCCGGCAACTTTGGTTTAGAGCTTACCATTGCCGGTGAACCTAAGATGTTTATTGCAAACCCAAAATCGGGCGGCACAGTTACAGTAAAGAGACACAAAATGATAATAACCAACATGAAATTATTTGACCAGGATGGTAAGGAAAAAACTGTGAGCGGCACTATTAATTTTTAAAAATTAATAGCCCGTTATTTTATTACAGGTGTTTTTACAGCCTCTTTAAAATAATTCGATCTCAGCGTATCACCCCATCCATTCGGGTTTTTTTCAAAAGTTTTACTGCTGAAAAATATCATGCCTTGTATGTTGGGCGTGCTACGCAAGGCATCAATCATACGGGGTATTTGTGTAAGGTCTTTCCAGGCGGCATTGCTGTTAGCCCGGTAAATACCCAGGCCTATGTAACAGTTTTTGCCATAAGTGTGTTTGCTCCACCAATCCAATAATATTTCGTAAGGTGCCACTTTATGCCCAAACTCCCAGTAAAGTTGTGGTGCCACATAATCAATCCAGCCTTTTTGCAACCACAGCAAAATATCGGCATACAAGTCATCATAATTAGTTTGTGCACCATTTGTTTTACTGCCGTTTACAGGGTCTTTATCAATATTACGCCACACGCCAAAGGGGCTTATACCAAACTGGCATTTGGGGTTTTCTTTTTTTATGGCGATGCTGAGCATGCTGATGATGGAATCTGTATTACTTCTTCTCCAGTCATCTTTGCTCAAGCCATTTCCATATTTATTGTAGCTGGCATAATCCGGAAATTCTTTCCCTGCAATTTTATATGGATAAAAATAATCGTCGAAATGTATGGCATCAATAGCATAGCGGCTCACCACATCTTTTACCACATTGGTTACATACTGTTGTACTTCTTTTACGCCGGGATCAAAATATTTTCTATCGCCGTAGGTTAAAAACCATTCCGGATGAATTTTAGTGATATGCGTTGCAGCAATAGATGATTTGTAAATATTGAATACAGCACGGTAAGGATTCATCCATGCATGAAACTCCATACCACGCTTGTGTGTTTCGGCAACCATAAACTCCAGCGGATCGTAATAAGGAACCGGTGGTTGACCTTGTACTCCGGTTAAAAACTCACTCCAGGGTTCGTACTGCGATGGATAAAATGCATCTGTAACCGGGCGTATCTGCACAATCATTGCATTCATACCATTACGCTGGTGCATATCAAGCAATTTAATAAACTCAACTTTTTGAGAATCTGAATTAAAATTCCCTTTTGATGGCCAGTCAATATTATCTACAGTGGCAACCCATACGCCGCGGAATTCTGGTTTGGCTTGAGCAAAAGTAAAAATTGGCAATTGGCAACAAAAAATCAGCAATAAAACAGAAAAGGTGAATTTCATGAGTGTTTTTTATTAATCAGCCTGACGGATTTTATCTAACAATTTATTTAAAGTTTTTGCATCTGCATCGGTAAGGTTACCCATAATAGCATCCATATCTTGTTCATGCAAATCAATTTTTTCTAACAGGGCTTTGCCTTTGCTACTGATGCTAACATCAACCAGCCTTTTATCATTGGGGCAGGTAGTTTTTTTGGCAAGGCCTTTTAAAATAAGCCTGTCCACAATACGGCTGGTATCGCTCATTTTATCGAGCATACGCTCCCTTATTTGTAAAGTAGAAATGGGCTTGCCTGCTCCCCGTAAAATACGCAAAATATTGTACTGCTGAGCGGTTATATCTTCTTTATCAAAAACTTTTTTCATTTTCTCATTCATCCAGTTGTAGGTGTAAATAAGATTGATGATGCTTTTTTGATACTCGTTTCGGAATGAAGCCTGGCTGATGTCTTTTTCGATACCCATATTTTCTGATTGTCTGTGTAATTATTCTTCCGTTATCACATTGGTGTTTTCTGGTGTTTTATCAAACTCGTTTATGTAAATTTTCACCATTATCAAAAAATAACTGATAAGCAAAGGTCCGAAAATGAGGCCCATAAACCCAAAAAGATTAAGGCCTACAATAACACCCAGCACCGTAATAACGGGATGCACATCGCCCATATATTTCATCAGTTTTAAGCGGGCTATATAATCTACATTGCCTGTAACAACAATACTGTAAATAGTAAGGCCAATAGCAGGCAGGTTACTGTCATGGATAAATAAATATCCAACCAGCGGAACCCAAATGATCATGGTGCCCACCAGCGGGAAAAACGCAAATACGCCTGTTACAAAACCCCAAAGCCCCCAATCGTCTACACCAAAGATACAGTAGCCAAGTGCTGCAAATGCGCCCTGCACAATACATATAATGGGGATACCCAGCGCATTTGCCCGTATCATCATTTTAGTTTCGCCAGCCAGCAGATTAACATTATCGTGCTTTAAGGGAATGATTTTACTCAAATACTTTTCCATATCACGACCGTGTATCAATAAATAATACAAAAGAAAAAACATGATGATGAGATTTGTAAGCAAAACCATGGTGCTGTTTATGATACGGGGTATATAAGCCGAAATTTTTTGGGCAATTGTTTTGGTACTTTCGGCCGATAAAATAGTAACGCCTGTTTTTTCATGAACTTTTGCCGATACAGATTGAATACCTGCTATTATTTGCTCCTGGTTTTCGGCAAGCGAACTTATTTTAGGCGATGCCAGGGTTATGCTTAAATAGACCGGTAATGCAATAATGATAAGGTAACCAAAAATAAATAGCAGTGCCGTCCAGCCTTTTCTCCATTTTCTTTTAAAGATGAGTTGAAAATATAAAGTGCGGCTTAAAATATATAACGTGATACCGCCAAGCAGGCCAGGGATAAAAATTGTAAGTTGACTTATCAGTAAGACTGCTATCAACAGAATCAATATCAGTATAAGTATCTGCCTGAGGCGTTCATTAAAACCGGGTTGACTCATAAACTCATTTTATTAATGAAAGATAAAAACATTTACTCCTGCCAAACAGAAACTCCTTCGCTGCAATTGGCACAAATATCAATATTTTTCCGGCTTTTCATCAGTTGGTTTCTAAACTGTTTATAATTATCGTTGTGCCATATTTCTTTAAACGGCTGGGTTTTTAAATTGCC
>JANMBZ010000198.1:0-15262 GCA_031360765.1 Chitinophagaceae bacterium | reverse complement strand
TCCGATTTTTTAAGCAGCCCTATTTTTTGAAAAATAACCGTTGCTTCGTCCCCAATTTTTTCGGTATAATCAACAATGCTTATGCCTGGTTTTAAAATGCTGGCAGCGTATTGATGTAAGTGTAAACAGGCATTATACACTGTTTTTTGCCTGCGGCTGAATTTACCATTTACAGGTACAGTACGGGTAAGATCGGCACAATAAAAACCATACTCTGCACCAAAATCCATTAATATCAATTCGCCATCTTTACACTCCCGGCTGTTTTCTACATAATGTAATGTACGTGCCCTGTCGCCGCTGGCAATAATGCTGCCATACGCAGGCCCCGTAGCCCTTTGCGATAAAAAGGAATGATAAATTTCTGCTTCAATTTCGTACTCCATAATACCGGGTTGTATTATCTGCATCACTCTTCTGAAAGTGATATCGGTAATATCAATAGCCTTTTGCATCACATCAACTTCCAAAGCAGTTTTTATACCACGCAGATCTTTTAAAATTTTTGCACTGCGTTTATAATTATGCATTGGATAACGCTGCTTCATCATTTCGGCATATCGGTAATCACGTACGGGCACCCAGTTTGCTTTTCGATCGTTTTCGTTGCTGTTTAAATAAATAGTATCGGATAAATGAATCCAGCCTTGCAATAAAGCTTCAATGCTATCAAGCCATATAATGGTTGCAATGCCCGATGTGGCCGTGCCTTCATGATCTCTTAAACGGTGGCCATCCCATTTTTCTTTTAATGCATTGGGCCTAACCAAAACCAACACCTCTCTGTATTTTGCATCTGGATTATCCGGAAATAAAATCAGCATCGTATCTTCCTGCTCAACACCGGTAAGCCAAAATAAATCGGAGTTTTGCTTAAAGCGGTGCAACTGATCGCCATTGGTTGGTAATTCATCATTGCTGTTAAAAATGGCGATAGCGTTTTTTTCCATCCTATCAACAAAGCGTTTGCGGTTTTCTACAAAAATTTCGGGGTTAAGTGGCAGGTATTTCATGTTTTATGTTTATGCTGCAATATAACATTTTAATGGTTTCATTGCCATGGCTCATTGCTCACTTCAATTCAACTATAATTATAATAAGCCGTTACAATAGCAAATTCAGCAAAATCAACACAATTAAATTTAACTCACTATTATTTGATTTTTTTTAATAAAGTTTGCTAATAATTGATTTTTATAAATAATTACTCATTTTCGGCTTACTCATTTTAAATATACGTTTGTTAAAAAATCTTTTTAAAAATACAATTACATAACTTTGCGCAATCGATTGCGAAATTTAAAACAATTACTTGCTATGTCAGTATCAACTACAATTGCCCCCCCATTTCAATCATTGAAAAAACTTGGATTAACATCCACAGAAAATGTAAATTACCAGCTAAGCCCTGATCAGTTAACTGAGCAGGCCGTACAGCGTGGTGACGGTATTTTAAACGATACCGGAGCACTACTCATCAACACCGGTAAATTTACCGGACGCAGCCCTAAAGACAAATTCACTGTAAAAGATGCACTTACTGAAAACACTGTACACTGGAACGATTTTAATATTCCATTTGAAGAAAAAAACTTTTTTCAGCTAAAAGAAAAAATGCTTGCACATTTAAGTGGTAAAGAAATTTGGGTACGTGATTGTTACGCCTGTGCAGAAGAAACTTACCAATTAAAATTAAGGGTGATAAACGAAAACCCCTGGAGCAATTTGTTTTGCTACAATATGTTTATACGCCCCGAAGAAAAAGACTTAGAAAATTTTGAACCACACTGGCATATTATACAGGCACCCAGTTTTATGGCCGATCCTGCTGTAGATGGCACCCGTGCCGAAAACTTTGCGGTAATAAGTTTTACGCACAAAACCATTTTAATTGGTGGTACCGGTTACACCGGAGAAATGAAAAAAGGAATTTTTACCATGCTGAATTATGTGTTGCCCACCAAAGCCAATGTATTAAGTATGCATTGCAGTGCCAACATGGGCGATGCAGGTGATACTGCTGTATTTTTTGGATTGAGTGGCACCGGTAAAACAACCCTGAGCGCCGATCCCAACCGCAAACTGATTGGCGATGATGAACATGGCTGGACCAACGACAGCGTATTTAATTTTGAAGGCGGATGCTATGCAAAATGTATCTACCTGAGTGAAGAAAAAGAACCTGAAATTTACCACGCCATCCGCCCCGGTGCATTGGTTGAGAACGTAACTTTTATTGAAGGCACCAATAAAATTGATTTCAGCAGTAAAAAAATTACAGAGAATACGAGGGTAAGTTATCCCTTAACTTTTATCAGCAATGCGCTGGAACCATCGATAGGCAAAACACCAAAAAACCTTTTCTTTTTAACCTGCGATGCTTATGGCGTTTTACCGCCTGTAAGCAAATTAACTGCCGGCCAGGCGATGTACCAGTTTATAAGCGGCTACACTGCAAAAGTTGCAGGTACTGAGGCTGGAGTAACGGAGCCCAAATCTACCTTCAGTGCATGTTTTGGAGCACCCTTTTTACCATTGCACCCTGCACAATATGCCGAAATGCTTGGTAAAAAAATGAATGAGCACAATGTAAATGTGTGGATGATAAACACCGGATGGAGTGGTGGTGGTTACGGTGTTGGCAGCCGTATGAAACTGAGTTATACAAGGGCCATGATAACAGCTGCGCTGGAAGGCAAATTAGATAATGTTTCTTTTGAAGCACATCCAGTATTTGGTATGATGATGCCTTCCGAATGCCCCAACGTGCCAACCGAAATTTTAAACCCACGCAATACCTGGGCCGATAAAGATGCTTATGATGCTATGGCGAAAAATCTGGCCGCACAGTTCATTAAAAATTTTGAGAAATATGCCAGTGGAGCCAATGCAGAAATTTTAGCTGCGGCACCAAAAGTTTAAAAACCAACGCTAACCGCTTATTAAAAATCCCTCGATGTTTTTCGGGGGATTTTTATTTGATGCTTTCTGAGTTTTTTATAAAAACTGCATCTCCGACACCTCTCCTTCCACAATCAACTTACCCGCAGTTTTACCAATAATTTCTTCCACGCTAACCCCCGGTGCTCTTTCCAATAATTTAAAACCATCAGCAGTAATATCCAGCACGGCCAGTTCAGTAACAATCTTTTTTATACATTTTTTACCAGTAAGTGGTAAGGTACAGGCCGGTAATAATTTACTTTCGCCTTTGGGGTTGGTATGCATCATGGCCACAATAATATTTTTTGCACTGGCAACAAGGTCCATAGCGCCGCCCATACCTTTTACCATTTTGCCGGGTATTTTCCAGTTGGCAATATCACCGTTCTCACTCACTTCCATGGCGCCTAAAACGGTAAGGTCAACTTTGCCGGCACGTATCATTCCAAAACTCATGGCACTGTCAAAAAAAGCAGAGCCTGGCAATGTGGTAATGGTTTGTTTGCCGGCATTAATTAAATCGGCATCTTCTTTCCCAGCTTCGGGAAAAGGGCCCATACCCAGTAAACCATTTTCGCTTTGCAGCACTACGTTCATGCCTTCAGGAATGTAATTGGCAACCAGCGTTGGTATGCCAATACCCAGGTTAACATAGTAACCGTATTTCAGTTCTTTTGCAATGCGTTGTGCTATTTGTTCTTTTGAAAGTGCCATAATTAAAATGTTTAAGTCGTTTAAGGGTTTAACGCGTTTAATATTTAAGGCATTCGTTTATCAACCTTTAAACCATTAAACTATGAAACCATTAAACGTTTTTTCTTACTGTCCGCTGCTCAATCCTTTTCTCATAATCCTTCCCCTCAAAAATCCTGTGTACATAAATACCCGGCGTATGAATATGATTGGGATCCAGTTCTCCGGGCTGAACAAGCTCTTCAACTTCAGCTATGGTTATTTTACCTGCCATAGCCATGAGTGGATTAAAATTGCGGGCTGTGTCTTTGTAAACAAGGTTACCATCTGTATCACCCTTCCAGGCTTTTACAATGGCAAAGTCTGCATCAAATGCATACTCCAGCAAATATTCTTTTTCATTAAAAATCCTCGTTTCTTTTCCATCGGCAACTTCGGTACCAACTCCGGCTGGCGTAAAAATGGCGGGCATGCCATAACCTGCAGCCATGCAGCGGGTGGCCAGTGTTCCCTGCGGTATCAGTTCTACTTCGAGCTCGCCGCTCAGCAGTTGCCTTTCAAACTCAGCATTTTCGCCCACGTAAGAAGACACCATTCTTTTTACCTGCTTTTGCTGAAGCATTAATCCAATTCCAAAATCATCAACACCGGCATTGTTGGATATGCATGTAAGATTTTTAGGGCCTTTTTTTACCAGGGCAGCAATGCTGTTTTCAGGAATACCGCATAATCCAAAACCACCCAACATAATAACTGCTCCATCGTTAATATCGGCTACTGCCTCCGCAGCACTATTGTACAATTTATTCATATTATTGTGCCTGTAAAGGTTTTGTTTCAAAGGTTTTTGTAGTGGAATATTTTTTCCGCTCTGCCTGTGCAACCATGCTGTCAACAATCTTTTTAAATACAACCGGTTTTAATTTGTAGTAATCGTAGCTGTTGTAAAAATCTGTTTTGCTTATTTTATGTATGGCAAATATCTGTTGCTGCAGTTTTACATTTTCAACAACAGCATTTTTAGCAGAATCTTTTTTAATAAATTCGTTTGTGAAAGCTTCGGCTATTATTACATCCCATAAAACTAACTGCATTTTTTCGGGTTTTAAAATGCCGGCTGGTAATTTATCCTTGCTTACACAGGCATTAAATATTGCCAGGCAAGCCAGCAGCGTAATTATGCAGGTACGCATCATTTTAATTCATCTTTATATTTGGAAGCATTCGTTATATCAAGCCGTTGCAATATTTCTGATGCCCTTAACTTATCCTGGGGTGGTGCTTTTGAAAATATTTTGATCAGCTCTGTTGATTTACCCTGGAAAAAAAACTGGCTGATCATTTTATTTGGATTATCGTTGATAAAAGTATTCAGCAGGTTCAATACATTCATCACTTCAGCCCTGGCTGCATTTTCATCTTCGTATAATTTATCCATTCCCAGATGGTAGTAATTGTAATATACATCATGCATAATGTTGTACCGGCTATTCGTCATGTTTTCTACAAGCCAGTAGCGGTTTCTTACACCATCAAACGCTTTCCAGCCGGAGATACCCCTGCCATCAGGTGCATTGTTTACAATATTCTGCGCCTTTACAAAATACGGATCTCCACCACGTGGAGAAAAGGATGCATAATCAAATGCCAACACCATGTTTGCATAATAGGCAATAATGGCCGTTAAGTTAGATACCAATGCATCCGATCCCGACACCCGGTTTTCGTTAAACTCCAGTTGCTGAAATTCAACATATTTAAAAATGATATTATCGTCTTTAAAATTAATGATGGGCGACAGGTAGCTGGTATTAAAAACAGGCCTCGCAGCCTGAACGGTTAGGGATGCATTGTAAATATTTAAATCGCCGCTTGGTTGCAGGTTTATTAAAAAGTTACATTCTATACGCTCGTTTGGCGTGTAAGTATCCGATGTCCATTTACGGGTATTGATGAATGTGTTCAATGCGGTTTGTAGCGTACGGAATACATTTTGATTTACGTTATTGCCTACCTGGTTGCTTACTACGGTTACATTGGCTTTCAATTCCTGCGCAGCAGAAAACTTAAAAGCAAAAGCAAGTATAAGCAGTATATTAATTTTTCGCATAAAATTGTTGAATGATAGTATTTACAATATCCTTAGCTACTTCTTTTTTAGATTTTACATCAAAAGGATATGCCTTACCTGTTTTATCAAAAATAGTGATTTTGTTAGTATCATGCCCAAAACCTGCGCCTGTATCCTGTAAAGAATTGAGCACAATCATATCGGCATTTTTTGTGTGCAGCTTTTGTAATGCATTTGCTGTTTCGTTGTTGGTTTCTAATGCAAAGCCTACCAAAAACTGGTTGCTGGTTTTTAGCTGTCCCAGCGTTTTTAAAATATCTTTCGTTTTTGTGAGCGATACAGAAAAATCATTTTCGGTTTTCTTTATCTTTTCGGCTGCTGCTTGCAATGGAGTATAATCTGCTACGGCGGCACTCATGATGGCAATGTCAGTTTCGGGGAATTTTTTTTCGCAGGCATCAAACATTTCAGCAGCCGATGTTACATTCATTACGTTAATGCCCCCATTCACCTTAATATTTGAAGGGCCCAGCACCAGTGTTACTTCAGCTCCACGGCGCTTCATTTCTTCTGCAATTGCCACGCCCATTTTACCGGATGAATGATTACCTATAAAACGCACCGGATCTATTTTTTCGTAGGTTGGCCCGGCAGTTATCAATATTTTTTTTCCACTCAATTCTCTTTCCTTAAAAAAAAAATCATGCAGCCAGTTAACAATTGCTTCCGGCTCTGCCATTCTTCCTTCTCCGGTAAGGCCGCTGGCCAGTTCTCCATTTTCTACTGGTATTATATGGTTACCAAATCCTTTTAAAATTTCAATATTTTTTTTTGTTGTACCATGCTTCCACATGTCTTCGTCCATGGCGGGTGCAACAACTACAGGGCAGGTTGCCGAAAGATAAACGGCCATTAATAAATTATCGCATAAACCGGTTGCCATTTTAGCTAACGTATTGCAACTTAAAGGTGCAATCAACATCACATCGGCCCAGCGGCCAAGCATTACATGGTTTGCCCAGGAATCGTTTTCTGCCAGATCTACCAGCAACGGATTTTTTGATAATGTAGATAAGGAAAGCGGCGTTACAAAATCTTTTGCAGCAGCAGTCATCACAACCTTTACTTCAGCACCGGCTTTTACGAGCAGGCGGGTTAAAACAGCGGTTTTATATGCTGCAATGCTGCCTGTAACTGCCAATAATATTTTTTTGTTCTGCAACATAAAAAGCCCCACAACCCTTTTAATGATTGTGGGGCTAAAATTATGAATTCTTAACTAAATAAGATGCTAAATAATTGAATGACTTAACTGAATAAATCTTCATCATTTCTGCGGAAATATACTTTATCTTCCATAAACTCCTGGGTAGCCAGTAACGCAGGGTTGGGCATACGCTCATAAGCTTTCGAAATTTCGATCTGCTCTTTGTTTTCATGGATTTCTTCCAGGCTGTCGGTATGGCTTGCAAACTCTTCCAGTTTGTTATGCAGCTCTTCTTTTAAAGTAATGTTAATCTGGTTTGCCCTTTTTGCAATAATGGCAATAGATTCATACAGGTTACCTGTTTTTTCCTTAATGTCTGATAATTTTTTTGGTTCTACAACGCTGCTGGTATTAGCGCTTAGCTGCCGTCTGAGTTTGCTCATATTTTATAGCTTTAATGTTATTTTTACTTAGGTTACTAATACTTTCTGCTTCTTTTAATAATTTACTATCAGGATAACGATCAACAAAATCCTGGTATTCGGTAATCACTTTTTCAAAACGTTCTATTTGCTTATCCTCGTAACTCAGTTTTGCAAATTTGTAATAGGCTTTAACTGTTTTCAATTTATACTCCTCCCCCTTTAGTGATTCGGGATAGTTATTGGTTAAAGCAGCAAATGCGAGTGCAGCAGCCCGGAACTGGCTCATATTATAGTATAACTCAGCAGCCCGATATTCTTTCTGCTCAAGTTTTTCACGGCATTTATCAATAATTTCGGATGCTTCTTTATTCCTTTCAGAACCCGGATGTGTATTGATGAAAGTCTGCATCATACCCATTGCTTTTAATGTATTTACCTGCTCCAGTTCAAGCTTAGGCGATTGCTTGTAAAAGCAATACGAACGCATAAAATCAACTTCCTCAGCTTTTACACTGTTTGGAAAAACTTCTAAAAACCCTTTAAACAGGTTTTCGGCATCGGCATAGCTTTTCATGTAATAAAAGCAATAAGCATCTTTAAAGTATAATTCCTCAAATTTTAGCGTGCCTTTAAAAACCGGAAAAAGCTCTTCGTAAAGCTCCTGGGCAGCCTTATACTTACCCTTACTGTAATACTGATCGGCAATTTTCAATTTATACTCATAATCCTTACTCTTGGTCACCTTGTTGTATTTATTACAGGATGTGGTTATCAGTATCAGTAAAAAAGCGGGAGCCAGTAATATTTTAAATGATCTCATAAAGGATGCAAAATTAACGTAAATAACTCAAAAATGCTTTTAATTATCGGGATAGTAAAAAAAACAGGGTTAAAGATTTGATAAAGAAGGGTTTGACAAAAAAGCCCCCCGGTAAACCGGAGGGCTGTAATATAAAATCAGGTCTGATTAATTACACTTAATATCAACAGAGTTTTTATCTCCAACAGGTGTACCATCTACTGGTAATACACAATTGGTGTTAATTCTGTCTGCACTGATACCTTCTTTCTCAATCAGGTATATTTTAATGGTTTCTAACCTTTTCTGGCAACTTGCCTGAGAAGCTTTTGAAGTTTCAGGATATCCATTAATTGTTATTGTACAAGTTGGATTAGCCTTCATTTTGGCAGCAACCGTAGCAAGCATATTTCTGTTATCGTTTGATAACCCTGTTGTTGAAGAACCTTTGTAAATCAAAGTTGGGTAATCGCAAGGGCAAACTTTTACTTCTTCCTGCTTAACAGGATTTTTGCAACACTCAGGATCAGGGCATTTACCAACTCCATCAGCATTAACTGGTTGACACTCTGTAGGAGTAATCAATTGCTTATCCTTACAATCTGGTACACCGTCACCATCTGTATCTTTAGTTACACCATGTGTATCAACCGGGCAACCAGCTGGTGTATTTGGTTCTCTGTCTAAATGATCGCAAACGCCATCACCATCCTGATCGTTACAATCATTCTTAGGTATTTTAACATTGCGGTGATTACGTAATTCGTCATACGCATAATCCAGCGGATTAACCCACCATAATGGCTCAACAGCTCTGCCACCAAGGTTTACATTTAAACCAATTGACAAATAGTTATAAGAATCAAAATCACGGGTTAAAGAAGCATCACCCCATGCATGTTCCTGCCAGCGCTGACCATCTAAAAGATCTGTTTTTACAAAAGTCTGTCTGTCTTCAATTGCCAGATTTACCCTTTTGCCTAATTTAATAGCAACACCTCCAAGTACGGTACCGGATGGTTTTAAAGTTTTATCTCCCAAAACTGGTCTGCGGCTATTTTCATTTTCTGCAGCAGTTTCGTAGGTTTTATCCATTCCTGCTTTTAAATCTTTTAATATGTCTTTACGTTGCTTATACGTACCAGGGCCATATTTTGCATATACACTCTTAAATAAAGGATTGTAGTTGTTACCTGCATCATCCAAAGCATTTACTTTTACTTGAAAAGCTGTTACACCAAGACCAAGACCTGCATATAATACAATTCCTGTTTTTTGTTTGTGAAAACGGATATTATTTAAAGTAATAATTCCCTGCAAACCTAGATCCTGCAGTCTTGTTTGATAGTTGTAATAAACTACATCATTAGTTGACTTTTCGTTACCGTTGTTGTCAGTAAATACAGTACGGCCTGTAGTGTAAGCATTTTTCAAAGCATCAGGAGAAAAATAACGTTTTCCAGCTGGTAAATTCGTATTCCATGCTGAATTTTTTAAATAGTTCTCGGCTGCATTGTAATTCAAACCTTGGCCTTTTGTATTTAAATACTGCAGACGCAAAGAGAATACATAGCCAAATGCTTTGCGAATATGTGCTTCAAAATTCGGAAATGTAAACGGTGTAACCGATACATCGCTGCTAATCGTAAACATTCCGATTGATGCGCCAATTTCCCACATATTACGTGGTTTTGCAGGGAAATTGTAAGATCCTTCCCAAAATTGGTTTTGCTGATTCATTCTTTTTTTAGATATTACTGAAGAGTCATATACACTTCCAGCGCCACCAACCTGTGCTTTTACACCTGTTGCGAATGCTAAAAATAATATCGCCAGTAAGAACCTGTAACTTTTGTTCATAGTTTGTTAATTAAGAAAATTTTTCAATACGTATTTGTTAATATTACTGCAAAAATATCACTTACGGGCTAATTATCAAAGTTATTTTATTATTTAATTAGCTATATGTGTTTTTTTGCGATAATTTATTTTCAAGACTCGGATATTAGTACTTTCGTTGCATACAAATTAAAATACCGGGATTTAAAAAGTTTCGACACGTTAGTCTTGTTATAAATTATGGATTTTATTAATAAAATAATTGGCTCTGAACTTAAAATTTTTGAAAAAAAATTTGCCGAAGCCAGTAAAAGTGAAACGCTGTTATTGGATACGATTATGAAATACATCATAAAGCGTAAGGGAAAGCAGCTAAGGCCAATGTTTGTTTTACTGAGTGCCAAATTACACGGCGAAATAAACGAAAGTACTTACCGGGCTGCCGCCCTGGTTGAACTTTTACATACGGCCACGCTGGTACATGATGATGTAGTAGATGATTCGTTGGAACGCAGGAGTTTTTTTTCGATCAATGCATTATGGAATAAGAAAATTGCCGTGTTGGTAGGCGATTACCTGCTTTCAAAAGGATTGTTACTGGCAACTTCTAATAACGATTTCAGGCATTTGCATATACTTTCGGATGCTGTAAAACAGATGAGTGAAGGGGAATTACTACAGTTGCAAAAAAGCCGTAAGCTAAATCTGGATGAGGCCATTTATTTTGAGATCATCCGCAATAAAACAGCATCGCTACTATCATCTGCCTGTGCTGTTGGGGCTTACAGCAGTAGTAAAGATGAAGCCATTACCGAAGCTATGAAACTTTTTGGCGAAAAAGTGGGTGTTGCTTTTCAGATCAAAGATGACTTGTTTGATTATGGAAAAGAAGATATAGGCAAACCCACCGGTAACGATATTAAAGAAAAAAAACTTACCCTGCCACTCATTTATACTTTAAATAATGTGGATGCTTCTTTAAAAAGAAAACTCATTTACATTATTAAAAATGAAAACAAAGATGCAAAGAAGGTACAGTTTGTAATTGATGCGGTTGTGGAGGCTGGCGGTATAAAATATGCCGCCGGTAAAATGAACACATACCGCGATGAAGCGCTTGAAATTTTAAATGGTTTTCCAGAAAACCCGGTAAAAGCAGTACTGGAGGAATTGGTACGCTACACTACCGACAGGAAATATTAATATGGATAAAAGATGGAAAATACTAGAGGCTGATGCTGATAGAACTGAACACTTACAGCAATCGATAAAAATCAATGCTTCCTTATGCAGTATATTGGTGCAACGGGGCTTTGATAGTTTTGATAAAGCCAAAGATTATTTTCGTCCGCAACTTAGTAAGCTGCACGATCCCTGGCTGATGAAAGATATGGATAAAGCCATCACCCGCATTTTATCAGCTTTCGAAAAAAAAGAAAAAATACTGGTGTTTGGAGATTACGATGTGGATGGTACAACATCGGTTGCCTGCATGTATAAATTTCTTTGCAAAATTTATGAACCAACTTTGTTAGATTTTTATATTCCGCACCGGTACCGTGAGGGATATGGCGTAAGTAAAATGGGAATTGATTTTGCAAAAGAAAATGATTTTACTTTAATTATTTCTTTAGACTGTGGCATTAAATCTGTTGAATTAATTGGTTACGCAAAGGAAATCGGCATTGATTTTATTGTGTGCGATCATCATTTACCCGATGAAGAAATTCCCGCTGCGGTAGCCATCCTCAACCCAAAACAAAAAGATTGTAATTACCCTTATAAAGAACTTTGTGGTTGCGGCGTTGGTTTTAAGTTGATAACAGCACTAGCAACAGAACTTAATATTGATGAAGAGCATTATCTCAGTTACCTTGATTTAGTGGCTACCGCAATTGCTGCTGATATTGTGCCCATGACTGGTGAGAACAGAATACTTGCTTACTATGGTTTGGAGAAAATAAACAGCAACCCAAATGCTGGTATTAAAGCTTTGATTTTTTTAGGGGGCATACAAAAAAAATTATCCATCAACAATGTGGTATTTGTAATTGCGCCCAGGGTAAATGCCGCCGGGCGTATGGATGATGCAAAAAAAGCCGTGCAACTATTTGTAGAAGATGATTATGATAAAGCATTGGCATTTGCAGAGATGCTGCACAGCGATAATACCGACCGTAAAGAAGCCGACAGCAGCATCACTGCCGAAGCATTGGAAATAATTAATGCAGATGTTGATTTGCAAAATAAAAAAACCACCGTTGTTTTTAAAGATCACTGGCACAAAGGTGTAGTGGGCATTGTTGCAAGCAGGTTGATAGAGAATTATTACAGGCCAACCGTTGTGTTAACCGAAAGCAGCGGCATTGCAACCGGCAGTGCCAGAAGTGTACCGGGGTTTAATTTATACGAAGCCATACATAGCTGCAGAGAATATTTACTTGGTTATGGTGGACATTTTGCAGCTGCCGGACTTTCTCTGCTACCAGAAAATATAAAGGCATTTACAAACAAGTTTGAAGAAACAGTTGCCGCCACCATTCCTCCACATTTATTAATACCAGAAATAATTATTGATGCACAAATCAGCTTTGCAGATTTAACACAGAGTTTTTACAACATCATTTGCCAGATGGAACCCTTTGGCCCCGAAAATATGCGGCCGGTTTTTATTGCAAAAAATGTGCTTGATACCGGTTACTCTAAAATTGTAAAAGAGCAACATATCCGTTTTGTGGTAAAGCAGGATAAATTTTCCTTTACGGGTATTGGTTTTAATCTTGCTGAGAAGTTTTCGCATTTAAAAAAACCGGTTGATCTTGTTTTTACTTTGGATGAAAACGAATGGAACGGCAGTACAACTTTACAATTAAAAATTATAGATCTCCGCATCAGCCAATAATGAAATTTTTCTCTTACCTCCGTTATTTTTTATATCTGGCTTACAACTGGAATGTTGGTATAGCATGGCATATCATCATGCAGGAAATTAAAGGCGAAAAAAAATATAGCATCAACACAACCGGGGCAGATGAATTAAACAAATTGGAAAAAAAGGGCATTGATATTTCACATGCTACCATTTACATGCCGGTTAGCTACATATTGCTTGAAGAAATCTTTAGCCAATTAAACTCCAATAAACCACAAACAATAAACCCAAAACAACAAGCTCATTTTCTCGATATCGGTTGCGGCAAAGGCCGTGCCTTATGTGTAGCTGCCCATCAGGGTTTCCGTACTGTTACAGGTATTGATTTTGCAAAAGATTTATGCGTTGCCGCAAATGAAAATCTATCCATAACCAAACAAAACATACCGGCACTTAATTACAAAGTAATAAATAACGATGCATTTTATTTTGAGATACCCGATGATGTAGATTGTATTTTTTTCTTTAACCCTTTTGATGAATTTATTATGAGTGCAGTGGTAAATTATATTTGCACCAGTTTACAAGAAAATCCACGTAAGCTCAACATTATTTATGTAAACCCGCTACATAAAGAATATTTTTTAAAAGCAGGATTTATAGAGACTTGGTACATTAAAAAAATGAAATACCTGGAAGTATCTATCCTTGAAAACAAATAAGGGTTGCGCTACGCACAACCCTTAAACTTTAAACCATTAAACCTACTTCCTATCCCATCAACTCCACACTCCTGTTTATAAAGCTGGTTAAACTATTTCCTTTTAATAATCCCTGCGATAATAAAGCAAGGTCTGCTAAATTATGTATCAGCTTCTCCTGCTTTGCTGTTTCAGCCTCCGCCAATACAGTTTTATAAATTGCATGATTACCATTTACAGTCAATGTAACTTCATCGGGCATGTTAGCGTAAAACGCACCCATACCACCTTGCATTGCTGCCATATCTTTCATACGGCGCATAAACTCGGGCCGGGTTGCAACAACCGGTGGTGCATCGGTACTTAAACCCTTCACTTCTACCGATACATTTATTTCAGGATTTTTAACTGCAAAGAGTTCTTTCAGTTTTGCTTCATCATCTTTACTCAGCACACTATCACCACCTTCCTGCTTATCAATTAAATTATCAACAATATCACTATCCACCCGTACAAACTGCACGTTCTCCCATTTCATTTCCATCTGGTTTAAAAAACCATTGTCAATAATAGTTTCCAGCTTAACTACAATGTATTCTTTTGCTGATGCTTGTTGGATGTATGCATCCTGCTGCACAGGATTTGTTGTGTAAAGAATTACCAGTTTACCATCTTTATTTTTTTGCAGCGTTTCTGCAGCCAACCTGTATTCTTCCAGTGTATAAAACTTTCCGTCTTTGCTGTCTTGCAGAATGTGAAATTTATTCGCCTTTTCTAAAAACTTATCGTCTGTCATCATACCATATTTCACAAACAAACCAAGGCTCTCCCATTTTTCTTCAAACTGCTTGCGATCTGTTTTAAATATTTCTTCTAATTTATCAGCTACTTTTTTGGTAATGTGAGAATTTATTTTACGCACATTCGGATCGCCCTGTAAATAACTGCGGCTTACATTCAGCGGTATATCCGGACTGTCAATCACTCCATGCATCAGCATTAAAAATTCCGGAACAATGTCCTTCACCTCATCGGTTACAAAAACCTGGTTGCTGTATAATCGAATCTTATCTTTCTGTATTTCGTAGCTCTGCTTAATTTTTGGGAAATATAAAATGCCTGTAAGGTTGAAAGGATAATCAACATTCAAATGAATCCAAAACAAAGGGGCCTCACCAAAAGGATATAATTCTTTATAAAAATTCTGATAATCTTCGTCTGTTAATTCAGCTGGTTTTTTTGTCCAGGCCGGTGTTGGGTTGTTAATCTGTTTATCTTCGAAAAAGATAGGTACTGGTAAAAAGCGACAGAATTTTTCCAATACTGTGCTTATTCTTGACGGTTCCAGAAACTCTTCACTTTCAGCATTTAAATGCAGAACAATATCGGTACCACGGTTCTCTTTTTCTGTTTCTTCCAAACTAAATTCAGGGCTGCCATCACATTCCCATCTAACCGCTTTACTTTCTTCTTTAAAACTTTTAGATATCACTTCTACTTTATCGCTCACCATAAATGAGCTGTAAAAACCAAGTCCAAAGTGCCCGATGATGCTGGCTTCATTCTGCCCTTTATATTTTTCTAAAAACTCTTCTGCACCGCTAAAAGCCACCTGGTTCAGGTATTTGTCCACTTCTTCTTCAGTCATACCAATACCTGTATCAGATATGGTCAATGTCTTTTTCTCTTTATCAATCTTAATATCAATCCTC
>JANMBZ010000185.1:0-13031 GCA_031360765.1 Chitinophagaceae bacterium | reverse complement strand
TCCTTTTTTAAATGTGCTGTATGCGTACGGTTTGGAAACAGCTTATTTCCGTTTTTCTCAAACCCACGATAAACAAAAATTGTATAACACACTTTCGCTTTCACTTTTATTCAGCAGTATTTTATTTACCCTGGTATTATTGCTTTGTAAAGATTCTTTGATTGCTGCTGCGGATCTTAACCAGCACCCCGATTATATTTTATGGATGATTGCCATTATTGCGGTGGATAATTTAAACACCTTACCTTTTGCCAAACTGCGGCAAGAAAACAGGCCCAAGCGCTATGCCTTTGCACGTATTGCCGGCATTGTAATAAATGTATCGGTTGTAATTCTTTTTTTGGGAGTGATACCGAAAATTTTAGAATCAAACCCTGATAGCTTTTTAAAAAATATTTACAATAAAGATGTTGGCCTGGGTTATTACCTGCTCGGTAATCTTTGTGGCAGTTTATTTACGCTACTTGTACTTTCAAAAGAAATAAGGCAGGTAAAAATCCGTTTTGATTTTAAGCTCTGGAAAGAAGTGATGCGTTACAGCGCACCACTCATAATTGTTGGTTTGGGCGGCATGATAAACGATGTGCTTAGCCGGTTGATTTACCGCCATGTTGTTGATCTGCCTCAGCAAGAGGCCGATCATGAGCTGGGTATTTTTGCAAATATCTTTCGCATTGCATTGCTTATTACTATTATGATACAGGCTTTCCGCATGGCTGCCGAACCATTTTTCTTTAACCAGAGTAAAAGCGAAAATGCACAGCGCACTTATGCACGGGTGATGAAATTTTTTGTAATTGCCTGCTGCTTTATGTTTTTGTTCATCGGTTTATTTTTAGATGCCTTTCGCTGGATATTTATAACTTTTGCAAACAAGCGCTGGGCCGAAGGTTTGGAAGTAGTGCCTTTGCTGGCACTGGGCAATATCTTTCTCGGTATTTATTATAACCTGAGTGTGTGGTACAAACTCACCAATAAAAATACCATTGGTGCCATGATAACTATTGGTGGTGCAGCCATTACCATCGGGCTAAATATTTTGCTTATTCCCCGTTTGCATTATACCGGCGCAGCCATTGCAACTTTTACCTGTTATTTGTTTATGATGCTAAGCAGTTACTGGCTGGGGCAAAAATATTATCCCATACCTTATGCTGTAAAAAAATTAATTGCTTATGTAACTATGGTGGTGTTGATTTATCTGATACACCTGGGGCTTGTAAAATGGGTATCGGCTTCTTTGCTTTTTTCTTTAGGTACAGGCTTTGTGTTCTTTATTTTCTTTACCTGGTTTGTTGGTAGGGTAGAAGCAAAGGAACTAGCCAAAATGCCGGTAATTGGAAAGTACTTTAATAAATAAAATTTTTATGAGCAACGCACAATTTGGAATGGTTGGCCTGGGCACCATGGGTAGAAACCTGGTGCTGAACATTGCCGATCATGGTTTTGCCGTTTGTGGTTACGATCGTGATGTGGCACAGCAACAACGCCTTACTACCGAAGCTGCCGGCAAGCCAGTTACTGCAGCAGCAAGCATGCAACAACTAGTTGATAGCCTGGAGAAGCCTGCAAAAATTATGTTGCTTGTGCCTGCCGGAAAAATAGTTGATGCTGTGCTTACAGAGCTGGTACCGCTTTTACAAAAAGATGATATAGTAATTGATGGCGGTAATTCTCACTTTACAGATACAGACGGAAGATACACACAATTGCAGCAAAGCGGCATTCACTTTATGGGCATGGGCGTAAGCGGTGGTGAAGAAGGCGCCAGGTTTGGCCCCAGCATGATGCCCGGCAGCAACGAGCAAAGTTTTAATGCAGTAAAAAATATTTTAGAAAGTATTGCCGCTAAAACTGAAGATGGTCCCTGCGTAACTTTCATCGGCAATGGCGCAGCCGGACATTACACAAAAATGGTACACAATGGTATTGAGTATGCCATGATGCAACTGATAAGTGAAGTGTATGGTATTTTAAAAAATGTTGGTGGTTTAAGTAATGAAGAATTACAAAAAACTTTTGCTGCATGGAATGGTTCAGAATTGCAAGGCTTTTTAATGGAAATTACGGCTGATATTTTTTTAAAGAAAGATGACAAAACGCACTCCTTTCTTTTAGATATGATTTTGGATAAAGCCAAACAAAAAGGCACCGGTATGTGGACCAGCCAGAGTGCCATGGATTTAAACGTTCCGATACCAGTGATAGATGCAGCAGTAAGCATGCGCTATCTTTCTGCCATGAAAGAAGAAAGAGTAGCAACTGCCGAAAAATATGGTTTTACAAAAAACAACATTGCTGTTAATAAAGAAGAATTAGTAAATGATTGTAAGGAGGCTTTGCAATTTGCTTTTATACTTGCATACGCACAAGGCCTGCATTTGCTATACGAAGCATCAAAAGCATATAGTTATAATGTTAACATTGCAGAAGTTGCCCGGATATGGAAAGGAGGCTGCATCATCCGCTCTGTTGTATTGAATGACATTCGCAAGGCTTATGTTGCAGATGCTTCTCTTAACAACATCATACATTCACCGGTGTTTATTGACGTGTTAAAAAATTTAAGAACGGCTGTAACAAAAGTTTGCAATGCTGCCATGCAAAACAATATACCGGCTGCTGCATTTTCAGCATCGCTTAATTATTTTGATGCGTATTGCTCACAAAATTTACCTGCTAATTTAATACAGGCGCAGCGTGATTTATTTGGTGCACACACTTACGAACGTAACGATGCAACCGGCAGCTTTCATACAGACTGGAAATAAAAAATTATCATGAAAAAAAATACTACTATGCCGCAATCCATCATCATCTTTGGTGCCAACGGAGATTTATGCTGGCGCAAGCTGATACCGGCTTTGTATAATCTTTACCTAACCGATAACCTGCCGGAAAAGTTTTTTATAACAGCTATAGATCATGGTGAAATAACCGGCGACGCATTTAATAAAAAAATGCTGGATGGCATCAATCAGTTCAGCCGTAGTGGCAAAGCCGATAAAAAAGCATGGTCTGCTTTCAGCAGCCATATTCATTATTTACAGGGTGATTTTACAAATGCTGATCTGTATATTTCTCTTAACAAATTATTAAAAGAGCAGGATACAAAAACCGGTCAACGGCTTAACCGGTTGTTTTACTACTCTGTTTCACCACGGTTTATAGAAGCAATCAGTGAAGAGCTCTATAAAAATAAAATTGCTACACAAAAGGAAACTGATCGTATTATTATTGAAAAACCTTTTGGCAGCAGTTTGCAAACAGCAAAAAAGTTAAACAGCTTTTTACAAAAGCGTTTTGCCGAAAAACAATTGTACCGCATTGATCATTACCTGGGTAAAGAAACGGTGCAGAACATGATGGTGTTCCGGTTTGCCAATTACATATTTGAGCCTCTGTGGAATAAAAATTTTATTGATCATGTGCAGATAACAGTGGCTGAAACCGTTGCTGTCGGCGGCCGGGCCGGTTATTATGAGCAGGCTGGTGCTATACGTGATATGATACAGAATCATTTGTTGCAACTGCTTTGTGTTGTAGGCATGGAGGCGCCTGAAAAATTAAATGCTGCCGAAATAAGAAACAAAAAACTGGCAGTGCTAAAAGCCGTTAAGCCCTTTACTAGAGCTACTGCTGCAAAAAATATTATAAGGGCACAATACACAAAAGGAACCGTGAAAGATACGCAACAGGTTGCTTACAGAGATGAAGAACGTGTTGCACCCGGCTCTGTTACAGAGACTTATTTTGCCGGTAAATTTTTTATAGATAACCTACGCTGGCAGGGTGTTCCTTTTTACCTGCGTACCGGTAAATGTTTATCCAAACAAACATCGGTAATTGTAGTTCATTTTAAAAACACACCACAAAAGATTTTTAAAAGCGATTGTAATCCTAACAGACTTATTATTTCTATACAACCCGATAATGAGATAAGCCTTTGGTTTGAAAGTAAAGTACCCGGACTGGCAATGAAATTGCAAAATGTAGAAATGGATTTTACTTACCGGGAAAGTTACGCCGAGCAATTGCCCGAAGCTTATGAAGCTTTATTGCTGGATGCCATGGAAGGCGATGCTTCTTTATTTATGCGGAACGACCAGGTAGAAACTGCCTGGAAAATTGTAATGCCCATCATTAACACCTGGCAAAAACAAAAAATGGCCAATCTTAAATATTATGCAGCAGGCTCTGATGGACCAAAAGCCGCTGATGACCTTTTGAAAAAAGATGGAAGGAAATGGTATCTCTAATTAAAAAATATGCTTCATTATAATTCATACGAATCGCTCAGCGTAGCAGCCGCACATTTTTTTACAACGGCCTGCAGCAGCAGCATTGCAGCGCATAATAAATTTACCCTTGCACTCAGCGGAGGTAATACACCCAAACGGTTTTACGAGTTGCTGGCCACACCCCAGTTCAGCAACAACATAAACTGGGAAAAAGTTTTTATTTTTTTTAGTGATGAAAGATATGTGCCACATAACGATGCAGAAAGTAATTTTAATATGGCATCAAAAGCTTTGTTGAAACATATTCCCATACCACGTAAAAATATTTTTGCCATACCAACCAGTTCCAGCCCTGCAAAAGACGCTGCAGCTTATGAAACAGTAGTTAAAACAATAACCGGTGCTGATAAATTTTCTTTCGATCTGATTTTATTGGGCATGGGTGCAGATGGTCATACCGCTTCTCTTTTTTCCGGTACGGAAATATTACACGAAAAAAAGCGATTGGTGAAAGAGGTATTTGTTAAAGAGAAAAAGATTTACCGCATCAGTTTCACATTACCATTAATAAACCGGGCAAAACAAATTTTATTAGTTGTAAATGGTAAAGAAAAACAATCCATATTAAAAAAAATATCTGGCAACCGCAAAACTAATAACCCTTTGCCGGTACAATTATTAAAAGGAAATATTTTGTGGATGGTAAACTGATCGGCCTCTTTTAATCATCATCATCCTTAGCACTCACTTTTACAAACGCAGCCCGTTTAGGTGCTGGCATTACAGCATTTAATCCTTTAACTCCTTTCCAAATCACTTCGCTAAATTCCAGATCAGGCACTTTATCTTCTTTTGTAAAATCAAATGTTGCTGACTTTTGAGATAACTCATTCCACACTAAATTTTTATCGGTTAAATTTATATTTGAAGGCAATGCTTTAAATGCACTGTAATCCGGTATGGCTGTAAAGCTTCTCCACAGCGGCGTTGCGCCTGCATCATACTGGCTCATAGGTGGCAAACCCAAAATTAATTCGATGGTACGCAACATGCCACTGGTTGTGTATGGTGTATGATCAACAAAATTTCTTTTTATAAATGGGCCGGCAATATAGGCCGGGCTGCGATGTGCATCTACATGGTCAGGGCCGTTTTGTGCATCATCTTCCAGAATAAAAACAACGCTCTCTTTCCACACCGGGCTGTTGCTTAAAATCTCTAAAAACATGCCTACTGCCAAATCGTTATCGGCCACATGGGCAAAGGGTGTGGGTTTATTTATGCTCATGCCCTGCGTATGATCGTTTATTAATCTCAACGTATTTAATTGCGGCAGGGCGTTAATGGTAAGCAAAGAATCAAAATCACGTTTCCACTGGCCAACCCTCGTAGTATCACGAACGCTTTCATCCCAACTGGTGTAATAAGTACAAAAATGTTTTTCAAGTATAGGAATATTTGCTTTATAATCATCTGCAAATTCTCCATAAGTACGGTAACTCACTCCTGCTTTTTTACAACTACCCCATAAAAAATCGCCTTTGTTGTTTGCAATTTTTCTGGTGCCTTCGGCATCGTAGGTGCCACCACGGCCACCATAACTGGTTACCCAGTTTTTTTCCATGTAATCTGTTGCGTAGGCACCCAGGCTCCAGTTATGCCCGTCGGCACTTACTTCTCCATCTACATAAAAATTATCAAGCAGCACAAAATCTCTGGCAAGCTTGTGTTGGTTGGGCGTAATTTTTTCGCCAAATAAAACGAGGCTTGTATCGCCATTGCCTTCTTTAACATCGCCAAGCACCTGATCGTAAGTGCGGTTTTCTTTAATAATGTAAAACACATGTTTGATGGGTGATGCGGCTCCAATTTTTGCTGGGATTGGATTACCAGCCTCAATCACACTGGCGGTTTCTTTTTCTTTTGTGTAAGGCGTATTTTTATAAACCTGTTGAGAATATGTACTTAATTGTTTTTCAGATGGCATATCAATAATACTCATCGTTCCTTTAAATAATCCACCAATGTATTGTACTTCTTTTTCTTTTTCGCCGCCCTGGTATTTTACTTTTTGTTTTTTCTTTGCAGGATTTGGACCATCCGGATTTGCAAATGAACTAAAACCTTTTCCATTGGTTACCCATATTTTTTTACCAATTACTTTTACGCAGGTAGGATACCAGCCCACTGGTATAAATCCTTTTGACGCACTGAAACCCGGTTTACTTACATCAAAAACAGCCAGGCAATTATTATCGGCATTGGCGATAAACAATGTTTTATCATCTTTGCTTAAAGCCAAACCATTGCTGGTGCTCCCCGGTGGGGCATCGGAAAAAAGAGAAGCAGTAAGGGTTTCAACTACTTTACTTTCTTTTAAACTAATTACAGATACGGAGTTATCATTGGCGTTTGCTACAAATAAAAATTTATTGTTTTTGGTAATGCAGATATCATTGGGGTTATCGCCTACCGCAATTTGTGCAGTAATAATTTTTTGCACTGTATTAAAAACAATCAGCTTATCGCAACCCCAGCAGCTTATGTACAGTTCTTTTTTATTGGCTGATAATAAACAGGTGTATGCTTCACCATCCAGTTTAACCTGCTGAAGAATATTTTTGGTAACGAGGTCAATGATATAAAGTGAATTATCATCTTTGGTTACCAAATACAATAAATGGTTTGCATCATCAATATCAATACCTGCGGGAGAAATTTTATTGGGCCATTTTTTTCCGAGTTTTATGCTGTCTTTAAGTTGCAGTTTATTATCAACGATTGCGTATTGCAAAATCCAGTTATCATTACCGCCGCTGGCAAATAAATATTTTTCATCGCTGCTGAAAGTAATACCCAGCCAGCTTTTGGCAATTTCAATACTATCTAATATTCTTTCATTTTTAACATCAATAAGCTGCAAGCTTTGTTTGCTCTGCCCGTTGTTGGTAACCGCAATCATTTTTTTTGATTTGCTTACAGCCATGTTCAACGGCAAATCGCCCAGAGGTAAACTTTTGCCCGCCGGCGAAAGTGACCATCCATTGGGAAGCGTTACTATTTTTTGTGCATGGCTGTTTAATGCACCCAATGCAAAAAATATAACCAGAATTTTTCTTTTAAGCATACTTTAATATTGATGTATAAAGTTAACAAAAGCAAACCTCAAAACAGATACATCAATCTGGCAGGCAAAATATGTTATTGTTATTTTTTTGGGAGAAGATAATTCTTAATATTTCCTATAGAGATCATAAATTATTTTGCGGTCTGAATCTGTAAGTATGGCAGCAGTATCGTTTTGCACAAAGTGCAGCTTAAAAGCTTTGAGGGCTGCTACAGCATCTTTGGTATCATAACCAATAATGCGTAAAGCCTGCATGGCATCAAAGTTATCTGGCAGTTTCACATTCGCAGTATCGTACCAATAACCAAAACCATTGGCCGCCAGTTGCTGCCACGGAAAATACTTATTGGGGTCCACTTTTCTTTTTGGTGCAATATCGGCATGGCCAATAAAATTTGCCGCAGGAATATTATTATCTTTTTTAAGTTTTTTCAGCACATCCAATAAACTTTTTATCTGTGCTTCGCTGAAGGATTCAAAGCCGTTATTATCCAACTCAATACCAATGCTTACGCTGTTAATATCGGTAACATTTCCCCATTTGCTGTTACCTGCATGCCAGGCCCGCAGGTAATCGTTCAGCATGTGGTTAATGGTGCCGTCTTTACAAATAACATAATGTGCACTTACCTGCGTGCGGGGCAGTGTAAAGGTTCTAAGTGTAGTATCGCAGGCAGTTTGCGCCGTGTGGTGAATGATTACAAAGTTTGGTTTACGCATTCCAAAATTGGTAGTGCCAACCCATTGGCTGGCCATCATGGCGCTATCAACATCGGCAGGTTGTTTTTTTATTTCGTTGGCAAAAGTTTTGGTTTGTTGTTTGTAAATTTTATTACTTGCTGCATATTTACCGGTGTTGCAACTTGCGCTTAAAACAAGAATAAACATCATTGAAAATAAATAAAACTTCATACCTGTTCTTTTAAATGGAAAGTTACATCAAATCAAAATATACAATCAGCATAAAAAGAAAAAAGTTGTCAATTATGACAACTCTCTTTTAATATTATCGACTTATAACGCCAATTACAAAATACCAATTACAAATTAATTACAATGTTGCCATATCAATCACAAACCGGTAACGCACATCTCCCTTTAACATTCTTTCGTAGGCTTCATTAATATCCTTCATTGCAATTAATTCTATATCGCTTACAATATTATGCTCAGCACAATAGTCAAGCATTTCCTGTGTTTCGGCAATGCCGCCAATTAAAGAACCTGCAATACTTTTACGGCCAAAAATTAAATTAAAGGCAGGCACCTGTGCTGGCGATGGTGGCGCACCCACACAAACCATTACACCGTTAACCTTTAGCAGGCCCAGGTAAAAATTATAATCATGATCCGCAGAAACGGTATCGAGAATAAAATCAAAACTGCCCATCACTTTTTTAATCTGCTCTGCATCGCTTGTTAATACAAAATGATGTGCTCCCAATCTTGCAGCATCTTTTTCTTTGGATGCCGTATGGCTAAGCATGGTAACATCTGCCCCCATAGAAACTGCCAGTTTAACACCCATGTGGCCAAGGCCGCCCAAACCAAGCACAGCAACTTTGTGGCCTTTGCCGATCTTCCAATGGCGTAGTGGAGAGTAGGTGGTAATGCCAGCACAAAGCAATGGGGCAACAGCATCAAGCGGTAATTTATCAGATACACTTAAAACAAATGATTCATCAACAACTATTGATTTACTGTAACCTCCATAGGTATTTCCGCTGCCGTCTTTTTGCTCAGCGTTATATGTACCAACCATACCATTTAAACAAAATTGCTCAAGATCGTCTTTACAGTTTTCACATTCACGGCAACTATCTACCAGGCAGCCAACACCGGCCCGATCGCCCACTTTAAACTTTTTTACATGGTCGCCTACGGCAGATACTACCCCCACAATTTCATGACCGGGAACACATGGGTAAACTGTATTTCCCCATTCTCCTCTTGCTGTGTGCAAATCGCTGTGGCAAACACCGCAGTATTTAATCTCAATTTGTACATCATGTGGTTTGGGATCTCTTCTGTTGATTGTCCAGGGTGCCAGCGGAGCGGTTGCCTCCTGAGCTGCATAAGATTTTGTAGAAGCCATATTGTTTGTATTAAGGTTTAAAATTTTAAGAATGTAAATTTACATATAAGTTGTGTCTTAAAAGATGAATTAAAAATTAACTTTTTATTGTTTTGCAAAAGTAACAATGCTGCAAGATGAAAAGTTCAGGATTTATCGGGCATAACTTTCTCATTTGTATTTTTAGATTGTTATTGTTGAAGATATTTTCAATATTATTACCTTTCCTTTAAACTTATTGTATGAAGAAATTTTTGCTTTTTATCTTTTTGCTGGCAAGTTCACTTATTATATCTGCCCAGCAAAAGCCTGCCTACGTTTTATACAATGCTGATGGCAAAAAAGTATCCTATAAAAAAATGATAAAGCAACTGGCCCAAAAAGACATTGTACTTTTTGGCGAATTTCATAACAATGCAATAGCCCACTGGCTTGAACTGGCTGTAGCAAAGGATTTAAGCGAAAAGCGTAATTTAACTTTTGGTGCCGAAATGTTTGAAGCCGATAACCAACAAGCATTAAACGACTACCTGGCAGGTAAAATATCTGCCAAAGGTTTAGACTCTGCCGCAAGGCTCTGGAGCAATTACAAAACCGATTATGCGCCCATTGTAAATTTTGCCAAAGAAAAAAATGCAGCATTTATTGCCACCAATATTCCAAGGCGCTATGCATCGCTGGTTTCTAAAAAAGGTTTTGAGGCATTGGACAGTTTACCTGCTTTGGAAAAAACCTGGATGGCTCCTTTGCCGATGGATTATGATGCAACACTGCCTGGTTATGTAAAAATGCTGGAAATGATGGGTGGTCACGGCGGCCCCAATATGCCCAAGGCGCAGGCAACCAAAGATGCTACCATGGCGTATTTTATTCTTCAAAATTTTAAACCGGGTAATCTTTTTATACATTACAATGGTTCTTTTCACTCAGATAATTACGATGGCATAAACTGGTATTTAAAAAGAAATCAGCCGAATCTTAAATATGCAACCATTACCACCGTTTCTCAAAAAAATATTAAAGAGCTACTGGCCGAAAATAAGGGCAAAGCAGATTATATTATTTGTGTAGATGAGGATATGACAAATACCTATTAAAATCTCACATAAAATTATTTTTATCTTTTTAAAATAAAGTTTCCTGTCGTTCGTCTTCAATAATACAGAAAGTAACAGCAATGACAGTAGCCATAGAAATGACGGCAGAGCGTAATAAAAATATTACCAATACCATAAAGGATATCAGCAAGCGTTTGTTTGGTTTCATCAAGCAACGGGTTGCCAGTAACGAAGATGCAGAAGATATTTTGCAGGAGGTTTTTTACCAGTTTGCCGGTAACACCCAGCCAATAGAACAGGCAACCGGTTGGCTATATAAGGTTGCCCGTAATAAAATAACCGATAATTACCGCAAGCATAAATTACCCTTGGCTGATGATATTTTTACCAGTGCAGGGGGCGATGAAGAAAACTTTAACTGGCGGGAAATGCTGTTGCCAGGCGACTCTACTCCGGAAACAGAATATTTACGAAATATTTTTTGGGAAGAATTAAAGGCAGCACTGGATGAATTACCCGCCACACAAAGAGATGTTTTTGTTTTGAACGAAATTGAAGGAGTTCCTTTTAAAGATATAGCCGACCAAACAGGCGAAAGTGTGGCTACACTTATCAGCCGCAAGCGTTATGCAGTGTTGCATTTAAGAGATCGGTTACAAATTTTAAAAGACGAAATAATAAATTATTAAAATCAAAAAAATTATACAATGAAAAAGTTTTGGATTAAAAAAGGATTGATGATATTGGTTTTCGGCATTATTGCCATACTGGTATTTGGCCTGGTTGTTATGAGCTTATGGAATGCTATTTTACCGGTTGTGCTTGGTGTAAAAGCCATTACTTTTTGGCAGGCACTGGGTATTTTATTGCTTAGCAAAATTTTATTTGGTGGCTTTGGTGGAAGCCGCCACAGGGGTGAGTGGCGCAACAAAGGCAAATGGATGGAGATGAAAGATAAATTTGCCGGAATGACACCTGAAGAAAGAGAAAAGTTTAAAGCTGAATGGAAAAATAAATGCGGTAGCAGGTGGAATACCCCCTCCGCCCCCTGAAGGTGGAACCTTGCACGCTGATACTTTAAAGATTTTTTAAAAAATAATTGCGAACTAAATACTTAATGCCAGAATTGCTACATACAGCCCTGAAACCAGCAGACTCTAAAGTTCCCCCTTCAGGGGGCGGAGGGGGTATTCAGATTCTTGTATTTAAAACCAACATTGTAAATAACAGGCACATCAAAAAAATTGAGCCCGGCTTAAACCTGCATCCACAAATAAAAGAATGGAATGTTGATCTGCAAGATTGTGATAAAGTTTTAAGAGTAGTTACAGAAAAAATTCATCCCTCGGAAATTGAGAACATTGTGCTTAATGCTGGTTATGCCTGTCAGGAATTAAAATAATATTACAAAATATCTGTAAAGCAGGTTTTCATATCTTTGGTATCTAAACCAAAATTAAACAAATGAAAACTTTACTAACAATTTTAACCTTATTAACCATTTCCACCTCAATCTTTGCTCAGGATTCGTATGATGAATTAATGAAAAAATCACGCAGAGCCAGAACAACCAGTATCATTTTTGTTGCAGCAGGCCCTGTAATAGCAGCAGGCGGCATTGGCACATTAATTTATGGCCTTGTTAGTAAAGATGATGGGCTTTACTACAATGGTTACTACACTTCAACCCCTAAAAGTTATACAACAGAAATTGTTGTTGGTGCTGCCGGTGCTGCGGTAGGAATAGCACTTGCACTATACAGTATCCATTTTTCCAATAAAGCAAGCGAGTTAAAAAGAGAAGCCCGTAAAGCAAAATTAAAAACATCAACCGAGCGTATTAATATTCCCGGTTTGCAAAACGCTTTTGCAAGTAACGGCAGCAGGCAGTTTAAATTTTCACTGATGATTCCTTTGGGGAGATAATAAAAGTATTTTATAAAAAACCGTCCCGATTAGATCGGGACGGTTTTTTAATGGTAATTTTTTAAAAGGCTTTTACATATTTCTCCTGTACTGCCCGCCAACCGAATACAGCGCATTGGTAATTTGCCCCAGCGAACAATACTTAACCGTTTCCATCAATTCTTCAAAAAGATTTTCGTTATTCACCGCTGCCTGTTGCAGTCGTTTTAACATAGCTGCACTTTTTGCTTCGTGGCGCTTGTGAAAAGCCTGCAGGGTTTTTATCTGGAATTCTTTTTCTTCAGTAGTTGAGCGTATTACTTCTGTTGGCAAAATGGTAGGGCTTCCTTTTTTATTTAAGAAAGTATTTACACCAACAATGGGATATTCACCGGTATGTTTTAAGGTTTCGTAGTATAAACTTTCTTCCTGAATTTTATTACGCTGATACATCCGCTCCATTGCACCTAACACACCACCACGTTCTGTTAACCGCTGAAACTCAGCCATCACAGCCTCTTCCACAATATCAGTTAATTCTTCAATTAAAAATGCACCCTGGTTGGGATTTTCATTTTTTGCTGTGCCAAGTTCTCTGTTTATTATTAATTGAATAGCCATTGCCC
>JANMBZ010000063.1:0-22523 GCA_031360765.1 Chitinophagaceae bacterium | reverse complement strand
CCTCTGTAGGGTAAATAGTATTTTCAAAAAAATTTGAGTGAAATACCCAATTTGGTACATCACACCGCTCTCAAAAAATACTTCGTAGGCGTTTTCCCTCCCTGCCCGCTTGCCCACCTGAAATGAGGTTCAGTTGACTGGTTGTCGGCGATCAGCATTTCATCATCATTAAGTTTTTTTAGTACCAGGTAAATATGATCTAAACCATGCTGGGCAGTCTTTCCGCAGGTAGTGCCTATGTCGCCGGGTTGTTGCTGGCCAAGGGGTATTTTTTGCCAGGTACGCTTATCACGTAACAGGTTGGTTAATTCTATTGCCATGTACGTATCTGGCACAGCAATACCAGCATCCTGAAGCATTAAAGACAAGGTAATAGCACATCCATCATGCGGGTAAATTTCGCCATCGTATTTAAACAGTTTTACAGCAGCCCTTTTTTGCATGTTTTTAAACGTGTTGCTATCTGTTGCGTTATTGATTAGCGTTGCAATTTGAGCGGCGTCCCCATTTTTAGTATTTTCTGTATTAGCTGTTAAAGTGGTGGCGGAATTTAGTGCAAGAAAGCTCTTAAACTCTTCAACTGCATCACGCCGTACATGGGCCATAACCATGGAAGCATGATTGATAGTACCGCACCAGGTAGTGTTAAACCGCAGCAGGCGGGCACAATACTCAACAGCAAGTGCATGGTTGCTTTTCATCTTTGTGATAAAAGTGGATACATCGTGTGCACCTGCAAGCCTGTCCAGGCAATCTTTCAGGCTTTTATCAAAAACCAGCGAATCCCAGGATACCTGAAAGGCACCGGTCTCCTCTCCTTCCTTGTGATGTTTTGAATATTCATTTCCAACATCTACGCCTGCGTTCCAGTTCCAGTCCGATTCAAAGGCGGCCATTACCCGTAATACTTCGCACATCACTGCCTTACGGTGTAACAGGTCTGTGTAAGGCCCAAGTGCGCCCAGCATTACACTGTAAATGTCGTGTTTGTTGTTTCTTTCAAAAATGGCATTGGGTAAAGGGTTAATAGCATCAATCAATTCATCTAAAAATAGTTTTGGTACAATACCGTGATCCTGGTTTACGGGCTTTCTGCATGCCAGGTAATTGCGACTGCTCATGTGAGTAATTTTAGGGGTAATAAATGATTAATTACAAAATTGCCATTTCCGTTTAAAAGTATAAAGCGTGAAAGAAACGTTTTAGGGAAGGTGTTTTAACGGTAGGGATTGTATTATTATAGCTTTTTAAATCATGTTGCAAAGCCCACTGGCTTCACTAGCTCAATAAGCTCCCTTACGTAATTACTATCCCCTACTGAAATGATTAGGGGAACACTGTGCCATATTAAACCAGCCGGATTGTATCTGAATTTAATACGACTGATGTTGAATTTTAATAACGCAGGTTTTTTAGTAAAGAATCAGCGGCATTAATGCATGTATGAAAAAGTATTAGAAGCAGGCTTCCTGATAGTTCTAAAATTGTTTGCATGCATTTACAGCATTTCGGTTTTTCAACTCCGGTTACCCCTTCGATATTTTGGTTTCGCTCAGTACGCTCAGGACCGGTAGAACTAAAGAGACACAAGTGATCCCACTAGATTCACGTTTATAATTTAAAGATTGTGTTGGGAACAGTTGCCCAACACTTAAGCTAGTTGGGGAAAATCTTTCATGCAGCTATTAACCAGGGCAGTGGTTTTGCTCAACCTTCTCCACCTACTTCCAGTCCATCATTTCCTACTGCCGGCTCAACCGGCACATCAGGATTTTTAAAGGTTTCTTTTACTTCCTGCTCTACGGCTGTTTTTTCCGAGTCTTCCTCTTTTTTAGCTGCTGCTGGCAACCCGTCTTCTGGTCTGGTATTACTTTCTGGTATTTTGGTTGCGGCGGTTGGGGCTGTGTTCGCTGTATCCATTGTTATTTAATTTTATAGTGATGGTTTAAATAGGTACAGCTAAAGGAGTGCCAGAAAAGAGGGAACTTAAGCCTGTTGGAAAAACTTAAACCAGTTGGGGTCAAAAAAATGGGAACACCTAAGCCAGCTGGGGTAAGTATACGATCATTACAAACAGCATCAAGCGTCCTATACTAATGAATGCTATTGTTTTTTTTGTTTCATAAGGCTTTTATTTTTACGATTACTTTAAGCAGTAATTTAACTGATCGTTTGCGGCCCAAATTAAACTATTCACATAAGCCTGCATTTTTTCCATACCGGTATAAAGCATATACGCTGCATAAACAAATAAGGCAGCAAAGACCATTGAAACAAATAGGTAAATCAATATGGAATAAAACCGCTGGTTATGGCTGAGATTGTAGGCGTTTGCAGTTTGCATAATGGGCAATTTTAAAATGAAATGATGTTAAAATTTCTGTTGAAGTGTTGGTTACGTATGCTCATCCTTTCCTTATTGTTTTTTCCCCATTGTTTCCAGTTCTTCTTTCGTTGCCAGCTTGGTTCCCTGTCCGCTAACGAAATACCATTTACCCTTTTGTTTGATATAGGTTTCGGTTCTGATAACAGTAATGGCCATATCGCCACCAGGAGTAGTAAACACCACATCCAGTATCATATTTTTTACAGCCGCATCACCGTTGTAAACCCTCAAAATATAAGTGCCGGGCCTTGGCGTTACAGATTTAAAAGCAGCGCCCTTTTCTGCAAAGCCCTGCTTCCATTGTTCAAAACCATAGCTAACCCTACCTTCGGGGCCAACAGCTATATAATCATCATTTAAATAAACCGTGCTGTCTTTTATCATTCCCAACGCTTCAATTGCTTTTCTGTCCTCGGGATAATTGCTGATATTGTACTTACCTGTTGGGGGCACTTGTGCCATTGTTTTTGTTGACACTAAGAGCATAATGACAGCAGAAACCAGTACCATTTTAAAGTTCATTTTTTTTTTCATTTTTTGTTTTTTTTAAAGTTTGAAATAATTTATTTTTTCTGACGGAACTTTGTACCGCTATTGGAAAGTTTTACGGCTACCGGTAACAACCTCTTACTGCATTGTTCAATAAAGCAATGCTACTATTCAAGTATGCTAATACTTTAGCTGCTAAAGGGTATAAAAGGATGCCGGCATATACCAGAATGAAGATGCAACAGAGGCCAGCAATAAAACAAAGTATATTTTCCCTGAACCTATACCTGCTTTTTTTGTAGTGAATATTGATGTTAGTCATCATCGAAATTTTAAAATTTGTTGATTGGATCAAAGGAGATCAACCGTATTCTTTATCACTTTTTACTATTTCTTCCATGGCTGAATGGTGCCACTATCTTAATTTTTTAGCAGCGATTTTTTTATAGTTTCTTCCAACTCAGCCTCAGTCTGCACCATCGTACCTTGCCCAAATACTATGTACCATTTTCCCATTTGCTTTACATAGGTAGCAGACCTGATTACTTTCACATGTAACTCACCTTTGGGTGATGAAAACACCACATTCAATATCGCATTGCTTACTGCAGTGTTACCATCAAAAATCCTTAGTATTGCTGTTCCTTGCACGGGTGTTACCGACTTAAATTTCAGATCGTGTTTTTTAAAGGAATTTTCTTCCTGTATTCTGCCATAGTATACCATGCCTTCTGCGCCAACAGAAATATAATCATCGTTTAAATAAACAGAGCTGTCTGCTAATATTCCCAACGCCTCAATTGCTTTTCTGTCATCAGGATAATTGCTGGTATTGTATTTACCTGTTGGGGGTATTTGCGCCATTGTTTTTACCGGGATAAAAAACAGGGAGATGGCAGCAATGATACATGCTTTGAAGTGAAGTTGTTGTTGCATTTTTTATTGTATTTGAATGGTTAAAAAATAATTTGTTATTGGCTACATCACAAGGCCATTAAAATAAATGACCGGCAATCCATTTAGCAAAAGCTTGCCACCAGGCAGCATGACTGTTGGGTGCAACAATAAATGTGATGGCGATAATTCCTAAAAAAACAGCCAGCGGAAATGCTGATCTTTTTTGTATGATGTCTGCAATCATCCAACCAAGCGTGAAGAGAGCGATCACGCCAATCATTATCGGAACGGCTGTAAAAGGCAGATCGCAAACGGCGATCATAAAACGCCCCAGCCCAGGCCCCAGGATCATCAAACCAATACAGGCAAAAAACCGGAGATGAAAGGATGTTTTCCTTTTATAATAAATGCCTAAACCATACAGGATACTGATATAAAACATATCGGGAATACCGTTGGTCATGCCAGCTAAGGCTTCCACCTCGCCTGATGCTTTAATATTCCTGAAATAACTTGCCCGGGCAACAAGAAAAAAGGAGAGTATCAATAATGGAAATATAACATAAGAAGCTTTTCCAACTATTCTGTGCAACCGAAAGTTTTTCGTTCTGATAAAAATTGGCTGGGCAATCAGCATTATTATCCATGTAAGCATTATCACTCCATGAAAATGATGGGCCCAGGTAAAGCCATCAAAATCTGGAAATTTTACCAGGTAGGTTTTATAAAAACCGGCAAAACTGATTAGCAGCAGAAAGACAAAAAAGTAAATAAGCCGGTTGGTTATCCCGTTGCTTTTTGGGGATTTGTTTAAAGCTGGTTCTGAAGTTATCATTGTATTTTATGTTGGTTTAAATTTTTACCCCTACCAGGGTAACTTGATGAACCAAAATTGCATTTAATGTTATCCATTTTAAAACAGTTATTGGTGAATAGTCATCTTTGTGAGTAAGCGGCCATAATTGCCGGCCATAGCATCTGATGACTCTATAATTTACCATTCCCTCAAAAAACCGGTTGTTCACCAAATGATTTAGGCTATGCCCGCAGGTTTGGTTAATTTTAAATTTACACAGCCTATCATGCAGCGGATATTTCACTTCATCTTTTTTTTTATACTTAGCATCGAAGCATGCGCTGCACAGGATACGCTGGTATTTAATGGCCAGCCCAACTGGAAACAATCGCTGGATATTGCCGACAACTGTTTCATTTACCAGGAAACTGCCGATAAAGCACTCTCTTTTGAAGAAATACAAAAGCAGGCTTTTGTTCCTTACAAAAATGAATGGCGCAAACAAAAGCTTAGTAACAGGCCGCTGATCATTCAATGGAAAAAATTCACTGTTCGCAACACATCCGCAACAGACACGGTAAACCTGAGTTTAAGTACCGTTCATTATTTTACAAGGCTGTACACTGCCAATGAATTAATTGCAAAAAGCGGCGCTTACGAAACCAGGGGCTATCATCCACCAAATAGTACCGGGGGGTATTACAGGGGGCGGCTTCCTGTAATAGTGCCGCCGCAGACCACCATCACTTACTGGTTGCGAACAGAAGACAGGCAAAACCAACTTATCCCTCCCATAATCTATCTGGAAACAAGATTTACAGGGTTTGCTGCTGAGGTGGAAAGCGTTTTTGCGGCCAGGTATCTTTTTCTTGTGCTTGCCTGTATGACAGGATGTTTTTTATTCATCGGTATTTATGCAGCGTACAATTATTATCTCTACCGCCACCCTTCTTTTCTTTGGTATATATCCTATACCATTGCAGCTTTTTTTTCGGGGCTTCACTGGATGGATATCCGGTTGGGTATGTTTATGTTTTCGCCGCTGCTGCACGATATTATTTTTTCGATATTTCTTTATTTGATACCGGTGCTGTATAGTTTTTTCATAGGCAGCATGTTGCAATTAAATGTACATTTTAAGAAAGGCTGGTTGCTTGTAAAATTGTTGGTACTTATCTCCATTCTTCAAATGTTATTAGAGTTTATTGAAGTGCGCTTTGATTGGTTTCCATTCAATAAAAATTATTACGGCATTATTATAAACATCGCTCCGCTTGTGCTGCTAAATGTTGTTCTGCTGATTCTTACAGCAAAAAGTAAAGAACCTGTAAAATGGTTTTTATTTACAGGCATTGTTAGCCTAATGCTACTCTGGTGTTTACCAGTGATAATTTTGTATGCGCCTTCTGAGAAGAATATGAATCAGGAATTATTCCTGGTTATTAATTTCCCTATTGTTTTTTTATTGTTAGGGTTAATCATTGAAGCCATCTGTTTCTCCTTTGCATTAACCTACCGCAGCAAACTGGTATTACTGGAAAAAAATAAATTGCAGGAAAATTATAACCTGCAATTACAAGCCGATTTAGAACAAAGAAGTACCGAACTGGAAGCACAAAATAAATTAGTAGCCGAACAAAAAATAAAACAGGTAGAATTGGCATTTGAACACAAAATTGCGGAAACAGAAATGATTGCCCTCCGTGCCCAGATGAATCCACATTTTATTTTCAATTGCCTCAATTCCATCAAGCTGTACACGCTGGAAAATGATTCGCAAACCGCTTCCGAATACCTCACCAAATTTTCTCAGCTTATACGATTAGTGCTGGAAAACTCAAGGTCGGAAAAAGTAACGCTGCAAAAGGAATTGGAAACATTGAAATTGTACATAGAGCTGGAAGCCATGCGGTTTAAAGACAAAGTACACTACCAAATAAATGTAGTACCGCATATCGATCAGCAATACATTGAGATACCTCCCCTGTTGCTGCAACCCTATGTTGAAAACGCCATTTGGCATGGCCTGATGCACAAACCGCAGGGAGGAAATATTAGCATTGATATCTCACAACCAACCGAATATTTATTACACATCGAAATAAGCGATGATGGCATAGGGCGGCAAATGGCCGCACAGCATAAAAGCAAATCGGCCACCCGGCAAAAATCATTTGGGTTAAAGATGACCTCCGAAAGGCTGCATGCCATCAACCATATTTATAAGACCAAAACAGAAGTAATAATTGTTGACCTGGCCGATGCGGAGGGCAATGCTGCCGGCACTAAAGTAATTATTGAGATCCCTTTATAAAAACAACCAATGCTGAAAGCTGTTATCATAGATGATGAACCGGATTGTGTAAAACTATTGGCACTGCAACTAAAAATGTATTGTCCGCAGGTGCAGGTAATGGCAGAATGTACCAGCAGCGAAGAAGGCCTGCTGAAGATAAAAGAATTGCAACCCGACCTTGTTTTTTTAGACATCGAAATGCCGGTGATGAATGGTTTTCAGTTACTGGAAAAGATAAGCCAGATCAATTTTAGCCTGGTATTTGTAACGGCATATGATCAGTTTGCTGTAAAAGCTTTTCGCTTTAATGCACTGGATTATCTATTAAAACCCATCGATGGCAAAGACCTAAAAATTGCGGTGGAAAAGGCGATGCAACAAAGGCCCGATCCGCAACAATTGCAGTTAATGAAACAACAACTGCAGGGGGGAGAAAAATACCATCCCGAAAAAATAGCCCTGCCTTACCAGAACGGTGTAACATTTACTGAAATAAAAAATGTACTGTATTGCGAATCAGAAAATAACTATACCCGTTTTCACGTGGCCGGCGCACAACAATACCTGGTAAGTAAAACACTGGGCGATATACAGGTAGTGCTGGAAGAAAGAAATTTTTTAAGGGTACACCGCCAATACCTTGTAAACCTCGATCATATAAAAAAATATGTTCGGGGCGAAGGTAATTATCTTATTATGAGCAATGATATCAATATACCGGTAGCAAGAAATAAAAAGGAAAAACTGGTGGAGCGTTTTGGGTGGATATAATATTAGAGTTGCTAACCTTTTTCCCCACTGCAGCAATGTGTTCGCTTACAAAATCACTGTCATTTACCAAAATGAAGATGGAATCGTTTCCCGATAAGGATCGGGATGTGATTCCGGCATGATTGCTTTTTTAATTTAAAAATTGCGTTGGATACACCTGTCAAACACTAAGCCAGGTGGGCATAACTGCCCCAAACACTCTTAAGCCGGTTAGAAGCAGCAAGTAATCCCACAAACATTATCTTATAACTTAGGCAATAAGGTAGCTAACACCTGAGTCAGCATGGCAATAAACAGGTATAATTACCCGTAATTTCCGGTACTAATACGCTTATAAATGCTCGTGGCCCTAAATATATTTGTTTTTATTTTTCAAATAAACAAATTATAACCCTGCATTGTATTTTACCATTAAAATTCAATGCCTGCAAGAATACAAACAACACTGTTGTAAGCCTGCCATCACAGCCTGCAACAGCATATTATTAACTGTTTTAGTATTTATCATTTGCTCAACTTTAACGAGTACCAGGTAACTGGTATTCATTTTTTAACTATCAAAAATTTTATGTTATGAAAAAAGTAAAACACACTGCATTACTCATTTTAACCGGCTTGCTACTATTTTTTAGTGCCAGCGCTCAAACCCACCGGATAAGGATTCAGATACAGGGAGATGACATGAACTCAGAGATTTCTGCATCCTGGGAAAAAAATATCATCATTACAAAACAAGATGCCATGGAATTACTGAACGATTTGTGGAATAAATTAAGCCCCAGCCAGAAAAAAGAACGGGAAGATGCTATCCGTGATGCCCGGAGTTATATAGGAGATTCGCCAACAGGCGGAAGAACCAACCAGGGTAGTAAATCTTTTCAGCAAAGTAACCGGCGTATTTCCAATGCCCGTATAGACATTGAGATCAACAGGGGTG
The DNA here is from genome assembly GCA_031360765.1 of Chitinophagaceae bacterium. Classification (GTDB taxonomy): domain Bacteria; phylum Bacteroidota; class Bacteroidia; order Chitinophagales; family Chitinophagaceae; genus Ferruginibacter. Next base: position 13,951 of record JANMBZ010000063.1, on the reverse strand, counting down.
CCGCTTTTTCGAACGACAGGCATATTGTTTATATCAGGTTTACCGGAAGCGATTTTTCCTCCAACCCGGTTTGGTCATACGATGAAAAGTACATTGCAACCAAAAAAACGGCGCTGGAAGAATTGGAAAGGTTATGGAGAAACTGTAGTAATGAGCAGCAACAGGTAAGAGAAGATGCTTACAGGGAAGCCAAAAATTATATAAACAATTCTAACATGAACGGCCGGGAATATGGCACAAAGGAATTCAGCGATTCAAAGGCAAAAAAAGGTGAAAAAATTGTAATTGTTATCGACAGGGGTGCTGCATTCTGTGACTAAGGTTGATAATTGTTACCGGCAGAAGGCCATGTCAATGGCAGTTTACATTATGAAAAACAACTCCCAAAAATTGCAGAGAAGATACCAATATGGCAGGGAACAGGTAACAATACCTGTTCTTCGCCCTTTGGGTAAAACAAACTATTTGAGCCATTATGTAGTTTTGTGTACGCAGCAGCCATAAACACCTTAACTGGTAGTTAAATGCGGACCTACTAACCAGTTGTTGTAACATTGTTTGGTTAAATATTAAGTATTTTGTTTTAAAACCTTGCCGGCAGGTAGGCCCGGTTTCAAACCGGTAGTACTCAAGAGTCACAACCTGTCCCAATCCTTATCTGGAGGTGATCCCAGTAGATTTACGTTTATAATTTAAAGATTGTGTTGGGGAATCCCGATAGCTATCGTAACGCCCAACACTTAAGCCAGTTGGGCTAAGCATGTTGCGTTCGTATTAAATTCATGTACACAACATACCAGGTACGTTGCAACTAACAGCGAAAGAGCTCATACTACCCATACCCCTACTCCGCTTATTTATCCCTGTTTTTTACCCTTGCTTCAAGCTGGCGATAAGCAGCCTGTTTATTATATAATATTCTACCTCCTATTTTACTGTATTCAACAGTGCCGTTTTGCCGCCAGTTTTTTAAAGTTGAAGGGCCGATATAAAATATCTGCATCATTTGTTGTGCATCTATCCACGTTGTTTCCGGCTGGTTTGGCGTTTGGCCGGGTGGTACGTTATTTTCATCCATAATAAATGGGTTTATTACCAGGGTTACAAAATAATCAACAACAATATGTTTACCGGTGCGTACACGGTGCTTTGTTTTTAATGCCCAATACCGGCTGAGTGCCAGTTTAAAACCATTACCCTATACTTACCATTACAAATAAATAAACCGTTTGTTATATTGTTAAACTTTTCAGTCATAATTTTTTAATAAAATATTAAAAAATGCTCCCCATGCAGAGAAGCATTTTTTTAACCAGGTATTAGCCCCTGTATTATTGTACGTATTGCGAGCTATTGGGGCTGTAAGCAATTTGCCGGCCACTGCCCACAGCAGCCACCCTTATCCAGTATTTTTTACCTGGCTGCAGGTTTTTAAAAGTAAAGCTGCTGGTGCTTACGGCATTACTTTCCCAGGTACTATCTGCGGTAAGTGGCTCCGGGGTAATTTGGTGCAGGTAACTCCTGGCGCCCTTTACTGCTTTTACAGAAGCTACCAGCTCGCCGCTGGTTATCCCGTTGTTTAGGCTAACATTGCCCGGGTTGGTAATATACACAGGCTCCGGCGTTTTTGTAAGCGTAAAGCCGCTGCCGGTTAATATTACCGCATCGCCCTTGGCAATGTACATTACATACATGCCCAACTGGCCCAGCAAAAGCTCCAGCTGCCGGCGCAGTTTGTTTTTTTCGGCCACATTACTGCGGCCCAGGTTGGCGGCCTTTACCAATGAATCGCTGTAATCGGTTACCACTTTTTCCAGGTCGGGCAATGTGGGTACAGGATCCTTAAAATCGGGGTTACCGGTCATGTTTTTAATAATGGCTTCTGCCTTGGTTTCCAGGTCAGAGTCGGTGTAACTACTGAAGTTGATACTTACTTTTACTATTTTCATAAAAGAGGGTTTAATTATTACCCGCAAAATTGCGGGCAGTATAATAAAAGCTGCAACTGCTTGTTTTAGTATATACATTTCTAATTATATCTCTTTTTGTCTTATTTTACCCGGTTTTGCCCCCTGTTTATTTGCCGGGGCAAGGGTATTTTTTGGCAACGTAAAGGTTTTCTTTTGCAGGGGATTGCTGTTTTTTGGTAAGCGAAATAAAACTTTTTACAGCAGCGCTGCATGTGTTGCCAAAGCATGGCCGTTTTACTGCAATAGAAAAACATCTTTTGAAAGTTGATGTACATCTTTTAAAAAAGCAGGTTTTTTTTGGGGCAGGCGGTGGGTATTTTACAGCAAAGGATGCAGGTAATATGGCGTTTTTTTATTGCCGGCTGTAATAACCGGCGGCAAATATTAAAGCCGGGTTGGTTATTTGGTTTTTAAAAAATATTATTTTTTAAAACGGTTACCACTTCGGTACTTCGGCTTCGCTCAGTACGCTCAGGACAGGTAAAACTAAAGAGACACTGGTGATCCCATTATTATTTCGTTTTAATTTAATTAATGAAGAAGGGAACACCGGCGCCATAGGCTTTTCTCCAAGTTACTTTTTATTATGTTTATGATGCTTTTTCAAATGCTCTTTCAATAAATCCTTTCCATAATCATTGCCATTAGGTGTGCGAACAACTGTATGAATATGCGTCTTAACCGGGCCTGGATATGGTTTGGATTTGTCGTAAAGAAATACAGGTGACTGATGGTCAAATTCTATCAGAATTACAGGGCTGTGGATTCTGTAATAGAATGGGCTTTCAATATTTTCGCCTTGAACCCATGTAAAATTTGTTTCGTTTAAATGAAGTTTTACGTCTGTCATTTTAACTTTGGCTTCACCGTCTCTTACGTTATTTACATATTCTGCAATCAAATCAAGTAATGCGGCTTGTTGTGCTCTTGATAATTTTGAGGCAGAAATGCCCGTCTTTGCAATAATTTCATTGTCTCTAAATGCTTCGCTACGGTTAAAATCAAAATCCTTTTTATTCCAAAGTGTTGCTTCTTTCTTTTGCAAGCTATCAAGCGATAAATAAAAATTCAATCCTTTTTTTTCTTCTGTTTCAAAAGTTCTCAATCCTTTATGTTCTCCTGAGTCAATTAGTGTTGGTTCAGACCCCATAAACGTTGGTGTCATTACAACCTGATCGCCAAGAATAAAATAGTTAATTACTAAATGATGCCCTTCAATTTGCCAACCCCACGGCTCCGTATCAGAAGGCGCTCCAAAGAAAGTAAACCAATATTTTTCACCTCCTAAAAATTTATTGTCAGGCACCAGGGTGGCCAGGTAGGCTTCCATTGTCATAATATCCTTAGCTTTTTGTAGCCCTTTGGCACTTAAACTTTCTTTTAAAAAAGCAAAAACTAATTCTTTTTGCTTTGGGTTCATGTTCTCTAAACAAACGCCAGCCCTTTTCCAACGCTCTATATTATGCCATCTTCTCCATTCATCCGATTCAATCGGGAAAACGCTTTTTTCTTTTTCTTCTTTATTAAGTGTTTCAAGAAACGCTATCACTGCATTTTTAACAGGAGCTGTGGAAGAACCTGTTTTCTTTATAGGAAAAAGATTTTCTATAGGCTTCCCGTCTGTCGTAATGCCAACATAAGGCTTGGCAAATAGTGTTGTTTCTTCATGTGAATTAGGTAAAACAAAAAGCATTTGTGTAGGTATCACTTTGCTTTGCAAACCATCAATATAACCCCAGCTTTCAACCCTGTCCTGAACTTTATTTTTTTCAATAATAAGCGACCGCCAAAAGTCAAAATTGTCATTAGCTGCTACATACGCATAATCTATGGTTTTACCCATAACTGAGTCTGGAAAAATTATAGTTTGTTGATAAAGCCCATTTGTGTCAAGCGTTTTTGGGAACAATGAAACTTGTTGAACAGTTTGGCCTTCCACGTAAGGCTGGACAGACCATACAATAGCCACAGAATCTGGGTTTGTTATTTGAGTTATTTTGAGTTTGAAAGTTACTTTATGGTTTGTGTTAAGCACGGTTTGTTGAGCATTTGCTTTATTAAAAAGCATAAAGAAGAGAACGAGGAAGATTGATTTGTACATATATTTTAATACTATTTAATTTTCATCCTTTTAAGCGAAAATACTTTTTGAGACCTTTTTTTATTTGATAGGGTTTTAGATTGTGTTGGGGGCTCGTTAGCCTTACCACCAACTTTCGAGGCTTTTTGCAGTTGGGGAATTAACCAACTGTTAGCCCGGAACTGAAGCTAAATTTATAACTAAATCTCAATAGCTATCGGGAGAAGTTTAAAACTGCTGCCCGGCAAAATTACGTCCGCCAAAAATGAAGCTTGGATATGCACTGCCATGATTGTTTCAACGTTGAGCCCCAATACACAACCTTTGTTAGCGGTTCGTGCTATTTTTTGCTGGCATTGCTTCAATAATGTGTATTTCGATTCCATCAGGGTCTTTAATCTCAATACTTTTCGCCCCGTAAGGCATTTTATCAATAATGGGTTGCTTGTATTTGCCTGACTTATAATCGCTACTCACTTCCATAAGCCTCTTCAGAAAGGCATCCATAGAAATTACCATAAACCCTAAGTGTACAAGACCTACATGTCCTGGTACTGAAGGTACAACACTGGTAACTTTGGTGCTGTCGTTAACCCACTGTGATAAATGGAGTTCAATACCCTCTCCAATTCTCAACCATTTTACAATGTATTCAGGGCTTGGAGGAAAGGGATACGGTATAGTGTCAGCCTGAAAGACTTTTGTGTAAAAATCTACACTACTTTCCAAATTTTTTACATCCAATAAAGTATGGTTATACCAGGCAGTACTTTTTTGGGCAATTGCAAAGGATGCGTTAAAGAAAAGGAGTAGAAGGAGGAAAGACTTTATCATTGGTTTATATTTTTCTTACAAAGTGAAGACGAAGGATGACCGCTAACAATTGCATTTACGCAACTTCCGGTACATTTTTCCATTGATTATCATTGCAAATTTGTACCAGCTACGTTTATTAAAATTTAATTTACAGTATTTTAATTTATTCCTATTACAATTGTATCTCCACTTTATCAATCTTCTTACATAATGATTTCGTTCTAATTTTAAACATTACGTAAGAAACAACTGCGCCACAGACTTAAGCCAGTTGGGGTAAATAATAAAGATACATAGCAATTTGTTTCTATAAAAATGTAAGATGATTTAAGATGATTCCACTGACTAACTGACGCATTCTCTGAACACTTAAAACTATTAATGAAATCTTAATTGCTATCGGGCGTTGCACACTTTAACTGGCTCGTAACTTTCAACCCAAATAAAGTAAAAATTAAAATACCATCACAACAAGTAGTACTACCTGTTTTTAATACCCAAAGATTAGTACTACTACCCTGGTACAATTCAGCATTATCTACCATTTTTGTCCAATCATCAGGCGTCGGCAGCAAGTTTACTCAAGCAACAAAGCCTGTTATTTTACTAAATTTCACTAAAACTATCATATTATGAAACCTGCAACATTTAAATTCAAAAAAACAGCCCTGGTAGCGGGCTTATTAATGCTTTTTGTTTGGGGCTGCCATTTTACACAGGAATTGCTGCCAACCGATCCTAAGAACACCTGCGGCAATGTTATTACCAACACTGAGTTCAACAGTTGGTTTGCCTCGGGTACAGCAGCATTGAACGGGGCAGTAAACCCGGCCAACAGTATTACATTTGCCAACACACCTAACTGTAGCTTTTACAAATGGTCCGAGCAAATGTTCTTATGGCTTACCTCCCCTGCTACCGGCGCTTATGGCAGCAACGGACTGGTAATGACTTCGCCTGCATTTTTTGATGTTTCGTTGCCAGACCAGGTTACCGGCGAAAGAACCTTTTTACCACACCAATCAGGCTTTGTGCGGCCTTTTAACCTTCGCACAGCACAAAGAGGTCCGCTCGATTTGCCTGTGATGCTGGAAAAAAACACCCTAAACATACTGCAGGTGTTGCCACAAAATGTATCGGCAGCCGGTAATCCTATTGTGCTTGATGGCAGTGGAAAACAAAGAGCCATACGGTCTGTAGATGTAAAAGATGGCAACAGGCCCATATTTACAGATATAGATGGTAAAGTTGTTGAAGGTGCCAAAGCATTTATTGAACCACAACTAAAAGACAAAATGCTGCGGCTAAATGACAAGATGAGCAAGTTTGAGAAGTTTGACCGATCTTCCCTGGTACAAAAAATAACCCTTAATAAAAAGATCTTTTTGCTGGATGCATTTGGCAAACTGCATGAAACAGAACAGGGACAAAGTGGCGGCGAAGTATTAATGGCACAGAATGGCTCACTGGTATTTTATTCCCTTACCGTAAACAATGTTTTTATGCTGCACCGTACTATGCAGGGAGCCACAGTTCCAGCCAATACCTCCTTTCCTACCACGCAGACCGATATCAACAATATCTCTGCCTTTGCAGTAGCGCATAACCGGTCGCCCATTGTTGACTCGCAGGCACTGGCCATTGAAATCAAATGCGCCTGGGTAGAAGCAAAGGGGCTACCCGATTCTAATAAATTTATACGTGTTAGAGCTAAAATACCAGTGTATGATAAAACTAACCCCAACGATTGGGTTCCCACCGGCACAAAAACGGTTGAACTGGCCATGGTGGGTATGCATGTGGTAGGCAGTACCATCGGCCATCCTGAAATGCTGTGGGCTACTTTTGAGCATGCAAGCAGCGCTCCAGCAGCAACCTACAACTACATCAACACGTCAAACACTTCAGTAAATATGCCGCAGCAAACAGCCGGTTTTTGGGTATTTTGTGCCACTAATGCTGCAGCCCCTTTTAATGAGCAGCATATTGAAATGAGCGGCACACATATTATACCTATTGGTGGTTTTACCATCAGCCCCAGTAATATCAGGCGGGAGATGCCTTTTGGTAAGGACGGTTCCAGTGATGCCAGCAATTCAGAAGTGATCAGTACCAACAATGCAGTACGCACCAAATTGGACGCTGCCGATGTACGCATTAATTATATACAAACAGGCACCACCTGGTTTATACCTAATACCACCACACAGGTAGGTACCAATAAACTGGCCAATACCACCATGGAAACATTTGTACAGGGCAGTAACTGTTTCTCCTGTCACTCGGGCCGCACAGTGGATGTGAGCCATATTTATACAGATACCAAGCCATTATTCTAAAAACGTTTAGGATACTATAAGATCACAAAAGCTTTTTAAAACAAAGTTTTTGTGATCTTTTTTATTGAATTAAATATGCAAAACTGATATTATTAGAAACATACTTTTTATTTTAAGAGTATTACTCATGGTGGTTTCTCTCAGGAGCAGCTTAACAAGACTTATGCCAGTTGGGGGAACAACTGCCACACACTTAAGCCAGTTGAGCACCATTTAATTTACAAATCCCACCATCTTATGTAATACATGTGGGTTGTACTGCTGCCCGTCTTTTATTACCAGGTTTACCCGGCGAATATTACGTATCTGGGTAAGCGGGTCGGCATCCAGTATCAGCAGGTTGGCCTGTTTGCCAATTTTAACAGAGCCGGTGATCTGATCCATCCCCATCACTTTTGCGGGAGTAATGGTGGCAGTTTGTATGGCCTGCAGGGGCGTTAAGCCGCTTTCTACATACAGTTCCAGTTCTCTTGGCAGGCTATAGCCCGGAAAGCCCATATCGGTTCCTGCTACAAGCGTAATTCCTTTATCATATAAAACCTTTACCAGGTTAAGCATAGCCTGGTATCTTGGTTTTAATTTAGCAGCCTGTTCAGCAGGCATGCCCACGGTAGTAAATAACTGCTGCAGGGGTACGGGCAGGTTTTTATAATTGGGTTCCATAATCAGTATATCCTCATCCAGGGAGCGAAAGGTCATTTCAAATACGCCTATTGTGGCATCTACCACGGTATGTTTTTCCTTTAAAAAACTGAGTGCTGCCTGGCTAACCGAATCTTCCAGCATTAAAGAACCATCTTTGTTTTTTTTCATCATGGTATATGCACACTGTATATGGTTGATCATGTCCATGCCGGAATCAATACCTGCCTGAGTACTCATGCCCTTTGGAATATGCCCCGTAACGGTAAGGCCAAGCAGGTGTGCTTCAGTACAGATGGCTTTTACAATGTCGGGTTTTACCGAGCTGTAAATCTTTATTTGTACATACCCTTCATTTTTGTACATATTTACCACTTTTACAGCTTCTTCGGCAGTAGTTGCACGCACAATGCCCACCCCCATATCACCAGCACCATCTACAATACCGGCCTTTAATATCAGCGGCCCAACTCCTTTGCCATCGTCAATAGCTTTTTTAATGGCATTAATATAATCAAATTCATTACCACAGTCACGCACGGTAGTAACACCGGCCGCCAGGTAAGCAGGCCCCCACTCTGCCTGCTGAAAATGTGCATGCATATCCCAAAGACCGGGTACAATGGTTTTTCCTTCGGCATGTATGATGGTTGCTCCGGCGGGTATACGTACGTCTGCTGCTTTGCCCAGTTTACTGATAATGCCGTTCTCTATTACAATCACAGCATTATTAATATGCTGCCCTTCTTCCACATCAATTACAGTACCACCCACAATGGCTAATGTTTTATTTTTGTCCACGTTCATTTTCATGGAATTACTAAACAGCTTCATACTACAAGTAGCAGCCCTGCTGATAAACTGCGGTAAAAGGCTTTCGTAAGCCGTGCTCATCATTTCCAGTTTATCGCCTTCGGCATCGTTGGTGATGAGGCAGATGAGATTGCCCTGTTTATCGGTCCAAACAATTTCATTTCCCCAAATAAGCCCGCTTACGATATACCTGTTCAGTACCAAGGGTTTATTATTAAAGCTCAATGTTTCTGTACCGTCAGATTTAATAATCACTTCTCCTTTGGGTAGCAAGGCAATGCGCTTTGGCTGGCCATGCTGTTTCCAGTATTGTAACAATACCATTTGTACTGTGCCGGGTGAGTAACCAGCCACCGGAAACGACAGCGGTTTCAGTGCTTCGGTATGTACCACACTGTCCATCCAGATAGTGGCTTTTTTGTTTTTAATATATATACTGTCATTGATGGCAGAGAAGCGTGAGGTACTTCCTTTTATAAAAAGGCTTACTGGCTCATAATGGCCGGTAGTAACCAGCTGTGCCTGCAGGGGTACCGGTGCACCACGATCGGTAAATTTAAAACTGATATCGTAGGTAAACTGGTTACCCTGCTTACGAAGGGTATAGGTTTCTTTGCCGATATTCTGTGCAAATTTGTGCAGGAAGAAGCTACCGCTGTCTGTAGTATTTTGTGCAAAGCCGTATGCACCAACAAAAAACAGAACGGTTGTCAGTATGTATTTTTTCATGTGTGCCTGTTGTTGATATATTGCTGAAGTTATGAACTAAAGCCGAAAGTTTTTGTAGGGCTTTTTTTAAACTGATTTCATTTATCAATGGCTTACTAGCGCAATGTGTTCCCAACGAAAATCACTGTAATTTACCAAAATAATTCTGGGAACACCGGCGCCGCAGAAGCCAAACACTTAGACCAGCTCTAGGTGCGACTAAACGTAGTCGCAATGGTATCCGGGATACAGAATACAAATGAACATTTATTAATTGGCTGCCCGGTTACAATTAAATGTGCGTTCTATAACTCCGGTTGCAAACCTGCAGAACCGAAGAGACACAACTTTTCCCGATCACCATCGGGAGGTGATCCCACAAAGATTAGTTTTTTAATTTCAACATTGTGTTGGGGAATCCCGATAGCTATCGGGACGCCAAACACTTAAGCCAGTTGGGCATAAATTTAAGCCAGTTTGCCTGTCACTTTAAGCCAGTTGAAGCCCAAACATGCAAGGCAGTTGGTAATAATAATTTATTCTCATTATTTTACAGCATGAACAAGCGTGTTATCATTTTCTTTATCATTGCCTTTAACCTGGTGCCTGTTTTTGGTGTATTTTTTTATAACTGGCAACCCTTTGATGCCTTTTGGTTTTTTTGGGTGGAGACATTGATTGTGGCAGTCTTTAACTGCATCCGTATTATATACAGCCAGGGCCGGCAGCAGGATACGGCAAACAAACCCCCGAAGCTGACCTATAATATTAACAGAGGCCTTAAATATTTACTGGTACGCATTGGCATCTTTTTATTTTACTCCTTATTTATTATTGTGTTTATTGGGTTTGTGGCCAATACCAGTACAGATAAGGGTAAGGTGTTGGGCACCATACTTTTTCAAAATAAGTTTTTTAACCTGAGCTTACTGATAAGCATCACCAGCCAGGGGTATTACCTGGTATTTTATTTTTTTAGAAATGGCGCCTTTATAACAACCCGGCCCGATAGCTACGCTGCCCTGTTCGACAGCAGGCAACTGGTAATACATGTTGCTGTGGTATTAGGCGCAATGGGTGGTATGTTTTTAACAAAAAACACGGCTTACGGTAATTACAGCAGCACTTTTATTATAGGTTTGCTTTGCATATGTAAATGTGCAGCCGAGTTATTTAATTATGAATCTACAGCCTTAATAAAAGAATAAGTAAATCACTGGCGCAATGTGTTCTCAACAAAAATCTTTATCGTTTACCGAAATGATTGTGGGATCACATGTGCCTTTCAATTCCGCCGGATTGCATCCGGATTCAGTATCCCAGATGTTCAATTTTCAACAACCCATGTTCATTTGTATAATAGTCATTTGCACTGCTGTGTTTAATTACAACAGATAATGTTACAAAGTGCGCAATGGCATCTTCACCAACTTTATACTTTGAAGACATGGTCCTAAAATTGTTTTCGTAAATTTAATGCATTTCGCTTTTCAAATCCGGTTACAAACCGGTAGAACTGAAGAGGCATCAGGTGATCCCACCATGATTACGTTTTAAATTTCAACATTGTGTTGGGAACACCTGCGCCACAATTAAGCCAGTTGGGTTAACATTGTTTTCGTAAATTTAAGGCATTTCGTTTTTTAAAATCCGGTTGCAAACCTGTGGAATTGGAACGGCTCAAGTGATCCCACTATCTTTATTCTTGAATTTAATTATTGTGTTGGGAACACTTAAGCCAGTTAGGGGCCACACTTAAGCCAGTTGGGGAAAGACTTAAGCCAGTTGGGGGGGAACACCTGCGCCAAACACTTAATCCAGTTGGGGGAAATAACACTTAAGCCAGTTGGGCCAAACAGTTAAGCCAGTAGGGACTCCGCAACGCCGTTGGTCAAAGCCCAGACGGCGGCAAGCAGTGCGCCAGTTGGGAAACCTACCTACGGCGGCAAAGGGCTAATAGATTTTTTAATTATCTTTAATGCAACGTATAGAGAACCCATCTCCATAGTCGAAGGATATATCCTCTCTCATATCAAATGATGTAAGCGAAACATAATTAGTAAATTTACCAACCACTTCTGTGGCACTCCACCACTTTACCGTGTATTCAATACCCATGAACCTGCACTTACCATCGTCAAAATTACGGAATCCTGCAGGGCGGGCAGAGAACCCACTTGGGTTACGAGAACGCTCAGCCTCTCCCAACCATAGCGGATGCATTAAGTTTTTCCATGCAATAGATTCACCGCCTAATCCAGCAATTAATTTACTCCATTCATCTTTACTGGGAATATGCCAGCCTTCGGGTGCAAGGCCCCGTGGATCAGTTACAGCAAAAAAGTTATACAACTTGCCTTTATTATAGTGGTTTGCTGTATCATTGTTGTAATAGCACCACGCAGCGTTTTTTTTCTTATTAGCTTTGTTCCATTCATTCTTGTCATCAGCCTCCGAAATCTTGTCTCCATTTTTAAATTTTGCAACATCGAGATTTTCTGACATCCACACCTGTTCGCCAATCTTTATAGTTTTATATTCCCGGTTATCTCTGGCATCAGTAAATACACCAGTTTCCTGTACTTCGTCAATTATTCTACCGGTAAAAATATCTGTTTTAGGGCCATCAGAAGCACCGCCAATATTGATACTAAATCTTGCGTTATTCTTTATTACAATGGCTTTTGCACTTGTATAGTTAAAATAACCATTCTTACTGTTTTCAGGAGTTTTAGTGTGCGGAAAAGTAAAGTTTTGAATGATTTTACTAAATTGAAAAGGTATTTTAATATTTCCGTTATTATCGATGAATCCCCACAGGTTATTTAACCGGGCTGCGTACAAATCCAAATCATCTAAAGATTCTGGTATCAGCTCATCATAAATGACTGGTATTATCGTTTCGCCTTGTGTGCCCAGGTAGCCATACTTGCCATCAAGTTTTACAAGCGACACAAATTTCATAAGTTTCGTTGAATAATCATACACTTGTTCAAATTCGTTTAACACATCATATTTAATGGGAAAGATAACTTTGCCAACATGGTCGATAAATCCCCATTTATTTCCCACCCTTGCCCTGTAACCGTCGCCAATATAATAACTGGCAAGTTCATCATATATCAAAGGAACCACTAACTCGCCGGCAGTGTTAACAAAGCCATACTTACCGCCAGATTTTACTCTTACATTATTTCCTTCAATTCTATAGGCAGCTAAGTCAGCTTCGTCGTATTTTGACATTTTAACAATGAATGCAGCTTTTGCTTCTGCCTCCTTCACCTTTCGAACTCTTTCCGCCTCTACTTCTGCAGCATTGTAGTATCCGCTGGAAGTTGACGCTGCATTTGTAGTTCGGGCTGGTGTTGTTGCTGATTGAGGCGCCGGTGTATATTTGTTTTGTCTGTTGATGCTTTCCTCATAACGTCGCGTTTCTACACTTTTTACTTTGCCATTGGCATCGTAAGAGGAGGGAACTTGCGCATTTAAGCAATTGATAAATAAAAATAAACAAAAGGTAAGATTTGCAGTTAATAATTTCATGGCATGTTATTTCAGCGTAATATCGGTTATAAGTGGCAAAGAGTGAGCACGTTCTTTTTTAATTTTAGGCCGATGATTGTTTGACTTTTAAATAGAATTCAACCAAGTCCGATATCAGCCGATAGTATGCTAAACACTCAAGCCAGTTGGCACAGACTTAAGCCAGTTGGGTTAATTTACAGCAATTCGATTTTCAAATCCGGTTGCAAACCGGTAGAATTGAAGAGACACAGGTGATCCCACTATAATTTCGTTTTAAATTTCAACATTGTGTTGGGAACACCTGCGCCACACTTAAGCCAGTTGATTCCACACTTAAGCCAGTTGGGACTTAAGCCAGTTGAGCTTCATAATTATTAAGAAGCTCCTTGCTAAAGTCAAAAAAATCACTGAAAAATATCATTTCACTTTATTTAAATTTTGAATAAACTAAAAATATTTTTTGCTGTCTGCCATTTGCAATACATATTGATTAATCCAATTTTTATTTGTCCCAATTAAGAATGCTAGTATCATCTTCGTAAATTGTTTGTCAGGCCTAAGCATTGCAATCAAGTATCCGCAATTGTTAGAAAAATTAGTTTTGGCCAGATGATACGCATCTTGATTGACTCCCCTATAAACATTCATTGCATTCCAGTTCCTTGAAGCCTCATTGAAGTAGTTTTTTGCATGCTGATATTCCCTCGACCTGGCATTAACTAATCGCTGAAATTTAAGACCATATACCTTAATCGAGATCCTTGCTCGGATATGTTCAATTGATGCAGTATCTGTATTCGACTCAATCGGGTCAATGCCAGAATATGTTAACAACTCACTATCAGCTTTGATACAGGGGTCTAATAGCATATTTACTTCCTTTTTCCAGGTATTATTTAGCGGGGTAGCAATTATGCTTGTAGATGCCAATGGAAAATAGTTACGTTTAATTTGATTAGGCTTATAGGAAGCAAGTCGGAAATTTTCAATATCATAAGAAAGCCACCAATATCCAGTTAAGTCCGGTACGGTTCTTCGCTCTGGATATGGATCTTTAC
>JANMBZ010000181.1:0-18792 GCA_031360765.1 Chitinophagaceae bacterium | reverse complement strand
CAAACCGCTTTTATGCAATTAAAACTTTTTCACATTCAGCATATCGGGGCAGTGCATAAGCAACTGGTGAACGGTTTTTTTTAGCAGCGGATGTTTTAAGTTAGGTGATAGCTGATTGAGTGGTATCAACACAAAGCGGCGGTTTTGTATCTGCGGATGCGGAATAGATAAATCCGGCAGGTCAATTATTTCTTTGTTGAAAAATAAAATATCAATATCAATTATTCTAGGCGCATTTTTTACAGTTCTTACACGCCCCATCTTTTTTTCTATTGTTAAAATAGTTTGCATGGTTTGCAAAGCAGATAAATCAGTATCTACAACAATAACCTGGTTTAAAAAATCAGGTTGTTTTGTATTGCCCCAGGCTGCGGTGCTGTAAAGTGAGGATTGACGGGTTACGGAGCCGATTTGCTTTTGAATCTGCAAAATTGCTTTTGCCAAACTGGCTTTGCTGTTGCCAATATTGCTGCCGAGCAAGAGGTAAGTTTTATTCATCAGATTTGAAAAAGCCTTTCATCGGGCCAGAAAGTTTTTGTTTTAATGATTTTTATTTTTTTAAAATCAGCGTGCAGTGGATTGGCAAGATAATTATATTCTTCCTGAATGACAGACGAGGGTACTTTTAAGATCAATGATTTCTTATGCTTAAAAAATTCGTCACCCATATAACGGGTATATTCAAAATCATCTTTCCAGTTAGTTTTTAAATGTTTCAAATCAATAGCAGTAATGGAATGCTCATCCGGTAATTTTATATACATCAGATCTAAAGCAATAGCGTAATCTTTAAAGTTAGTGTTTACAAGCATTTCCAAAACAGCAAGGGAAATAAACTGGGAGGTGTAGAGCATTGGAACCCCTTTTGAATTCCACCGGGAGCCATTAATTTTGGCACCAGTGCCACTGATGTCGTTGCTGTAAGCGATATTGCTGATCCGGTAAACTATCATGCAAAAAGGCCATGTTGAATTCTTCCCAACTGGGTTAATACTTTTTGGATGCCTTCATAACTGGTGAGTGCATTAAAAGATAAATTGCCTTCCAGCATATAAGGATTTCCTTTTAGCCAATTGTAAAAATTTTCAACCTTACCAAAAGTAGTTTTACCTTCTTTTAAAACTTTATCAATTTGTACGGCACGCTCTGCATTAATAGGAGCGAAACTACCATTACTTTTTGCATAGCGTTGCAAAGTACGTTCGCTCACATGTAATATGGCGGCCCACTCACTTTGTGTAAAGGGACTTTTATCGGCAATTTTCTTAAATTCGGTGTAAGTAAAATCCTTAACCTGCGGTAAAACCTTTACACTGCGATAAACTGCCGTTGGTTCTTCTAATTTAGAACCGATATTGGTAGGTTTGTAATTAACGATTTTTTCTTTCTTTTTCATCTTGAAGACATTTGTCATACAAATATACGACACATGTCGCAGGGTTTCCAAATTTTTTTGAGTGCTTTTTTACCAATAGCTTTACGGCCAAATTAAAATTAAATGCGAAAGTATAGCCAGCTTACAGCTTTTTTATCCATTGTTAAGGCAAGTTTCCGTTCAATACTCAGCAATCCCAGTGCGCTGGTTTTCAGTTTTCTGTTTCCGGTAATTTTTATTTTTATTTTTGGATCATTTGGTAAAGGAGGAGGTGCAGTTTATCGTATTGCTATATCTGATAATGCAGATACAACTAATGAAGTATTTGATAGTATTAAAATTAACCCGCTGATTAAAATCTCTTATTTTAAAAATGGCAATGGCGTTACCGACATCAAGGCCAGGCAAAAAGCTTTGGAAAGAGGAAATATTTCGGCCATAGTTAACATACAGGCAAACAACGATACTACAGCTAAAAACCGATATTTAATTCTTGATACACTTACTAATGCAAGCGGCAATGCAATTGTGGCTTTGCAGCAGATATTCTCTAATATCACAAATAAAATTTTACATAAAGGCGAAGTACAACAAGTGAATGCTTCAGTACGGCCTTATGTTTATACAATACGGGAGTATCGTAATATTGATTTTGTTTTGCCGGGCATGCTTGGGTTTTCTATTTTATTTTCAACTTTATTCGGCATATCATTCATCTTCTTTCAATTTCGCCAGCAGCTTATTCTTAAACGGTTTTATGCAACGCCGGTAAGCAAAATAAATATCTTATTGGGCATAGGGATAAGCCGATTGGTTTTTCAGTTAGTAAACGTTGTAATGCTGATTGCATTGGGTTATTTCTTTATGGATTTTACATTGGTACACGGATTTGCTACATTTTTAGAAATGACCCTGCTCACTGTTTTTATGTTACTGCTGCTGCTTGGTGTAGGCTTAATTTTCAGCAGTATTGTTAAGTCGGATACTTCAATTCCTTTGTTTATAAATTTGTTTGCATTTCCACAAATGTTATTGGCTGGTACATTTTTTTCGATAGATGTATTTCCGCAATGGCTGCAAACAATTTGCCGGTATGTTTTGCCATTAACCCAATATAATGATGCCATACGTAAAATATCTTTTACAGGACTTCATTTGTGGGATTGCGGAAAAGAATTGGGAATATTAGCGATATGGATGGTAATCATTTACTTTATTACGGTTAAGGTTTTTAAATGGGAGTAAAATACAATTATGCGTTTATTTAAAGGATTTTTTTTAGTGCTTGCAGGCTTGTTTATTTTTATTACTATCCTGTCTTTATTTATTCCATCAAAGCTGATGGTAAGCAGGGCAGTGGTAATAAATGCCGGTGCAGGCAAGGTTTTTAGCGAAGTAAGCAACCTGCAGAACTGGAAACACTGGCAACCGGTTTTTATGAACGATTCCACACAAATACATTTTAAAACCGATGCCACCGGCATCAGTAATTATTGCGAATGGGAATCTAAAGGCAAAATGAATATTATTGAAATAACCAGTAAAAACAACAATTCAATTGCTGCCATTTTAAAAAGACCGGCAGAGAATGATGTACAAAATACCATCAGTGTTTTGCCTTTGGCCGATAGCAACCAGGTGCAGGCAGAGTGGAACGTGCTTATAAAATTGAAATGGTATCCCTGGGAAAAGTTTTACGGCATTTTTATTGAAAAAATAACGGGCCAGGGTTATGAAGATGCATTGAACAGTTTAAAAAAATATGTAGAAAACAATTAAGCCGGAAAACTGATCTTCCCCATTGTAACTGCCGGCATCCCCGATCTGCCATTGCCAAACACATTTGCATCACCACACACACATTCATTAGCAAGTATGGCAAAAAGCACAGCTTCTTTTGCATCGGGATTGATTGCCAGGTCAGCCGTTGTGTAAAATTTACAGTGGGGTAATTGTGTATGTATATGCTGCATCAGTAGCGGGTTGTGCATACCACCGCCACTGGCATAAATGCTGAATAAATTTAGTTCTTTATATGATTTTTTTATTGCTTCCACAATAGTATCTGCACTAAATTTATTCAACGTGGCCATTACATCTTCTTTACTTAATTGCAATGTTGCAGACTTTTTTTGAGCCTCCACTAAATACTCCAGGTTAAATAATTCAGGCCCGGTAGTTTTTGGAAATGTTTGATTGAAGAATGGATGCTCTTTCAAAGCTTGTAATAAGTTGTTATTAATTTTTCCTTGCAAGGCTAAAGCCGCTGCTTCATCAAAATATTTATTATTATCAAGCTGTTGAATGTA
Organism: Chitinophagaceae bacterium; assembly: GCA_031360765.1. Taxonomy (GTDB): domain Bacteria; phylum Bacteroidota; class Bacteroidia; order Chitinophagales; family Chitinophagaceae; genus Ferruginibacter. The sequence goes on along the minus strand of JANMBZ010000181.1, from coordinate 15,108 downwards.
GGCATCCATCATGGTATTGCCCGGACCGGTATCTGTACTGAAAATTTTTGCAACATCCATATCGGCAGGTAAATAGGTAAAGTTTGCGATGCCGCCAATGTTTAATAAAATCCTGTTTTCTCCAGCTTTGCCAAAAATTAAATAATCTCCGTAAACAGCGAGTGGTGCACCTTCGCCGCCGGCGGCAATATGTTTTTGCCTGAAATCGCTGATGGTAATTATGCGGGTTGCAACCGCCAAATGATCACCATCACCAATCTGCAAAGTTGCATTACCAAATTTTTTGAGCTGATGCTGGGTTTTTGGTGCATGGTAAATGGTTTGTCCGTGGCTGGCAATTAAATCCACAGCCTCATTATTAATATTCCATTTTTGTAAAAGCGCATTGATGATGTTCGCATGTTGCAAAGCAATCCATGGATTTAGCAATGTAAGTTTTTCTAAATCAACATTTTTTTTGCTGAAAACAGATTTTACTTCAGCTTTCATTTCTGCATCAAAAGCCACTGTTTCAAACTGAAGCAATTTTATTTTTGTTGTTGTTCCACTTCCTTCAAAATTGCATAAAGCAACATCTAACCCATCAATTGAAGTGCCACTCATTAATCCGATTATAAGCCGATTTGGCTTGGAGGCTAAATTATAAAGTTTATGTATGTTGTGATTCATGCTATTTCTTAATAAAATTAAGGTTTCGTTTTATGCCCTCAAATTTTGCTCTTTTAAGCGGTGAGTTTTTAAAAATAATTTTAAAAGATTCTTCAGTCATTGATTCCCAATCGCTGGCTGATAAATTTAAAATTTGGGGAATGGGCGTAAAGCTAATCTCATTATTTGATTTTGCAAACCGGTTCCAGGGGCATACATCCTGGCACACATCGCAACCAAACATCCAGTTATCAAATTTGTCTTTCATGACGTCCGGTATCAAAGTATCTTTCAACTCAATGGTAAAGTAGGATATACATTTACTGCCATCAATAACTCTATCAGGTAGTATAGCTTCCGTAGGGCATTCATCAATACATTTTGTACAGGTACCACAATAATCTTTTACAAATGCATTATCGTATGCTAATTCCAGATCAACAATCAGCGTAGCAATAAAAAAAAATGAACCACTTTGTTTGTTGATGAGATTACCATTTTTGCCTACCCAGCCAATGCCTGCTTTTTGCGCCCAGGCACGTTCTAGCACGGGGGCGCTATCTACAAAACCACGGCCATGTACTTCGCCAATCTGTTCATTTATTTTCTGTAAAAACAATTTTAGTTTATTTCTTATCACTTCGTGATAATCATTTCCAAAAGCATATTTAGAAATTTTGGGAGAAGCTTCAGATTGTTTTTGTTCAGGAAAATAATTGAGCAATAAAGTGATAACCGATTTTGCTCCCGGTACTAACTTGCCAGGATCAATCCGGAGGTCAAAATGATTTTCCATGTATTGCATACCGCCGTGTAGTCCTTTGCTGAGCCAGCTTTCCAGCCGCCGGGCATCTTCATTTAATAATTGTGCTTTGGCTATGCCACAAAAATCAAAGCCATAATTTGCTGCAAGCGTTTTAACGATGTTAGTATGTTTTTCAATGCTGTTCATCAATCTTGCCCGGTATCTTCTAAATGCAGTTTATGAAAAAAGCGATGAGCAACAGGTGCTATTAAAATACCGATAGTACTTATAAATGCAACACCGCTGAAAAGGGCATATAATGATGCAAATACTTTTGCAGTATGCGATAACTTTATATCTGGATCAATCATAGGCCCCATACCGCTGAGTATCATGGAGGCATTTAAAAGGCTGTCGTACCAATCCAGTTCTGGTATGGTGAATTTATAACCCAAGACGCCAATCATTAAACATACAAGCATAATCCCTGATCCATACAATACATTTTTCCAAAGCCTTTGATAGTAGACTTTTACAGGAGCCAGCTTTTGTTTTTTACGATCGGTCATGCTTTCCAATTTGTATAAAAATACAAAAGCTCCAGAAACTTCCGGAGCTTTTATGTAACTGACTTTGTCCCAAAAAAGGGTTAGCAAAAAATTACACATATTGAACAGATTTACACAAATTCATTTATTGATTCTGCCTTCGGCAGATTTTGGTTTGCCGCGTATGCACAGAAGCATAGAAAAGAACATGTGTTTCTGCTTTATTATTTCATTGCTTCAGTGTCCCCGAGGCAATAAATATTTGCGAAGCAAATAAAAAAATCTGTGAAATGAGTGGCTAAGAAAAAAATGGGACATCTTTTGAAAAATAATCTCAGGTGGGGCCTAACTGTGGTGATATTTTTCGTTGCGGTTAATGCTGCAGGCACGGTAAATTTGTTCAGCCAATATCAACCGCACCAATTGATGCGGAAAAACAAGTTTGGATAAGCTCCATTTATAATTAGCTCTTTGCTTTACATCATCGCTTACACCATAAGCGCCACCAATTAAAAAAACAATAGTTTTAGTGCTTTCATTGGCTCTTTGCTGAATAAAATTTGCCAGCTCTTCACTGCCAATCATTTTACCGGTTTCTTCAAGCAATACCAGGTAATCATCTTTGTGTAAGAGCCCGGTAATAATTGCTCCTTCTTTCCTTTTTAAATCTGTTTCACCCAGGCTGGCTGCATTTTTGGGCATGGGGATAATGTTCCATTCAACAGGATAATAATTGGAGATACGTTTTGTAAATAACTCAATACCCTCTTTTACATAAGGCTCATGATTTTTACCAACCGACCAGAATTGAAATTTCATGCGTTAAAAATAAGAAAGACTTTTGGGAGGTTATAAATTAAAAATGCATGCAAATGGTAAACAATAGCAGGTTAATATTTGCCCAGTCTTACAGCTTCAATTTTATCATACAGCTCAAATGATCTTTTTAAATAACCGGGAGCAAGCTCATCAGGCTTTTCTTCACTGAATACCTGTTCAGGAAATTTTGCATGAAAGCCGGATCTTTTTCGCATCAGCAGTTTAGCTTCATCGGTTATGTTCAGGTTGGTAATAGAAGCAATTGTATCTACAACTTCCATGGCACCATCATGATAATTAACAGCATAAGCTGCTTCGTCATGCTGCAATACTTCCAGGAAAGCTGTTAAATAACTTTCAATAACCATACCCATATATTCATCAAGGGGCGTGGTTGAAATGTTGTCTTTATCAAAACCAAAAATATCAGCCTCCAGTAAATTAGGGATGGCTTGCATGCCTCTTTTTTTTTGCTGAGAGCGCAATACTTCATCAGGCTTTCTGTACAATAAAAAAAACGGAACCTGGGGATATAACGCTCTTAACTCAGCATAAAAATGAATATGCCAGCTATCGGTTTTAATAAAAAGATTTTCATAATTTTCATTTCGCTTTGCGCCGTACAAGTCAACGGCAGCCTTAAGTTGTGGCAATATTGCCGGCATGCAATGGTGCTTCTTTCCAAACCTTAACAGGTCATCAAAAAAAGGCACTTCCGATAAAATAATATTAGAAGGCTGCATGCCCAGCATTTGAGAAATTAAAGTAGATCCGCAACGGGAGATATGAAATATAAAAGCAGTTGGGGCAATGGTATCCATCTCTTTTACCCAACCAGGAAATACTTCCGCAGTACTTGTACTTTTTTGTATATGCCAGTTTTCGGGAAACAACGTACGGCATGCCGAAATGGTCTCATCAAAAAAAGGTTCAGTAAAATTTTTATCACCAACATACAGCCAGCGGCAAAGCAGGCTGTTTTCTTCGGGACATAATTTTATTGGAATCCAGCCGTCTAAAGTGGAGGGTTTATTCATGCAGCATTTTTAAATTAATTATTTTGATTGCAAATAAGCATTCAGCATTTCATGAATATTGCTATCCACAAATTCTTTCCATCCATCTTCACCGGCAATTACCTGTCGCCTTATTTCAGTGGCCGAAATGGCAGCAACAGTTTCGGGAACATCTATCTCATTAATGGCATAGCCAACGCCTCTTCCATAATTTACCGATTCAATATCGGGTATGATTATAACTTTCACTAAGGGGTTGGCAACATACACTTTTTCCCAAAGCGATTTTACTTCGGCGGCATTAAGTGGATTTGCTGCATCGGGTTCTAAATCTCGGATTGCAATCAATACCGGCTTTGCTGCTTTTAAAAATGTATCAAAAATATGCATGTGCCCTTTGTGCGGACTTTGATATCTTCCTATAAATAAATTGTATCTCATTTGTTTGCTGCTTTAAATATTTTATCGGTACAAGTTGCAATATTTAATACGCCGGTATCAAGCAATACTTCCGCATTTTCGGGTGGATAATAGGGTGCCGAAATTCCGGTAAAGTCTTTTATTTCGCCGGCGATTGCTTTTGCATATAATCCCTTCGGGTCTCTTTTTATACATAGTTTTATATCGGTGCATACATACACTTCAATAAAATTTTTACACATGGCTCTTATCTCATTCCGGGTATCAATGTAGGGCGAGATGAGCGATACAATCACCACATTGCCCTGGCTTTCTAAAAGCGAAGCCATGTACCCAACATTTAAATTGTGTTTCTTTCTCGATGCTTCATCAAAACCCGTTTGATGAATTACTTTACGAATCTCATCGCCATCCAGCAGTACGGGAACCACGCCTTTTTTCTTGTATTTTTCAACCAGCGCTTTTGCAATGGTGGTTTTGCCTGAGCCGCTTAAACCGGTTAAAAAAATAACAGCAGGTTTGTTTTTAAACCCCGTGAGTTTTGCCCACACTTCATCAAAAGCATAATAAGAAAATATTTTTATGAGCGAATCAATAATGCCGATGGATATGGATGCTACCAGGTTTTTGGTTAATAGGTATGCGATAATGAATGTGATAATGGAACTGTAAAACCGATAAACAATGGCTTTAATTAATTTTAATTTATTGAACATGCGCTAAGGTACTAAAGGGTTGCAAAGTTTTGTATGGATAAAAATACGCAGAACTTTTTATTCTTTGTCATGCTGAGGAACGAAGCATCTCTTTTTCCAGTTCATCTGCCATTTTATTGCTAGTAGCAGTGTTCATTTCACGGAATAGGTTAATCATTTGTTTTTTTGTTGTTTCGTCAACAGCCTTTGAAATGTCTTCAATTTCTTTTTTTACAATAATATCCGGGCTGTTGAAAATATCGGTAACCCAATCATTCACTACCGCATCAATCACCAGGTGTACCCGGTTAATGGGGCTGTTATTATTGATTGCATGCAGCAGGTTAAAATTAAGGTACCAGCATTCACCTTCCTGTAATGATAGTCTTTCCTTGTCAAGAATAAACTCCACATCTGCATGCGTAAGTACCGGAATATGCAAACGTATTTCACCGCTTTCAAAATTCAGCTCAGCATCTCGGTGTTCTTTAATACTGCTGCCTGCATTCAGTTTCAGCAAACGAACGGCCTGAAGCGGGCATTGAAAATTTTTTAAAACAGTTTTCAGGTAAGGGCTGATCTCTAAAAAAACGGTATCCTGGTAATTGTTTTTTTGTGCCGGGGAAATGATGATGTCATCTGTTTTTCCATTAATGCTTCTTAAAGGAATTGCATTCCATGCGCCTTCATAATGTTTTACCTGGTAATGTGGCACCCAGTTCATGGCAGATATGGCTGCCACCTCCTGCTGCAATAAATCTGCATCAAAATAAAAAGGCAGTTGAAGGTATTTGATAACCTGCATTGATTTAATTAAAATAGGCAGATATGGTTATGCAGGTAAACTTGTTCTTGTAAATGCAAGCTGGTTTTTTCTGCCCCGGTTATCAAAACCAATCTCAATTTTGCGAAAGGCCAGTCCGTTAGTACCGGCGTGATTGATGATAACTTCTTCTTTATTTTTATTCAGCGCAGTCATCGGGCTTTTGCAGAAATTGGTAGCATGGCCGCCAATAATTATATCAAGGTGAGTAGAGTTAGCTGCAAGCGCCAGATCATCCAAACCGGTTTCGGATTTATAACCCAGTTGAGAAAGACAAACAACCAGATTACAGTTTTTTTCTTTTTTAAGATAAACCGCCAGCGCATTTATTTTATCAGCAACATTTGTTTTACTATTGACAGTTATAATGCCTGTTTTAATATCGCCTTTATAAACAATTTTGTAATCACCGGCACTGATGGAAAAAGATTCGCCAGCATGCATGGAGGCATCATACAGAGGTTGCAGGGCAGGCGCAGTATCGCCTGCGTGTAATAGAATAAGGTTAGCAGCACTGTTTTTAAGTTTGGTGATTTGCTGTACCGCAAGGCCTGTGCCTGTATGTATTGCATTACCCGTGTGGGCAAGTACCAGGCTGTTGTTATTGAAACTGAACCCCGTTACCGGGCTAAGGCTGTTGGCAATAGTTGTAAAAGGTTTGGCTGTAAGTAAAGCAGCTGTAGCCATGCTGCCGCTGAATAAAAATTTTCTCCTTGTATTCATTTTGATGAGGTTGGTTCTGGTTTAAATATCCGCATACAAAATAGTATTTAAGTTATTACCATGCAAATAAAACCCTGATAATAAACAAAATAATTTTGATTATATATATATCCTCAGCAATTTATCGGTATCGTTAGTATTTATTTTTAAAATAAATACTAACGCCAAAAAATTCACGGAAAGCAAGGTATCTGCTGTAATTTTTTTTTAGGTAGTAATGTGAAAAGCCTGCCGGGGCATAGATTTAAATAACAAAACCTACAAGTGAGCTTAAAAATTATTTACTTTCAATTGTGTTCTCAATTATCTTCATTATACCAAATCAAAACACCTGATGCATGCCGGACAATAAAATTGAGTTTACCCCTACACGTCAGCTACCACTGGGTGAGTATCTTACTAAATGTATTAAATTTTTAAATGAAATAGGTATTGAAACAAAATTTGAAAAACTGAATGAGCCCTGTTTTTTGCCCGGACTTTCAATTCGCAACGGTACAATTATTATTGATATGGAAGCGCTCAGCTACCCCGGTGATATTTTGCACGAAGCCGGCCACATTGCGATAGTACCTGCTGCCGAAAGAACTGCACTCACAGCATCTGCAATAGAAAAAAGGGAACATCGGGAAGCGGAAGAAATGATGGCGATTGCATGGTCCTATGCAGCCTGCGTACATTTGGGTTTAGATTCCTATGTTGTTTTTCATGATGAAGGCTACCGGGGAGGTGGCAGTTATATTGCCGATAATTTTGCCAATAAAAATTATATTGGATTGCCTATGCTGCAATGGAAGGGAATGGCGGCCGATGAAAAAAATGCCCCGGAGTTACATACAGCACCTTATCCACACATGATAAAATGGCTGATGGATTAATTTGTTTTAAAGTAGAGCAGAAAGATTTATTTTTACGCAACTGTATATTTACACACCAAAACTAAAATACAAGGTTTAAAATGAACATAGGAATTTTATTACCCCGTTCCAATGCATATCCACTTATAGGGTCAGATTTTATGGAAGGCATTAAAGCTTTTGCCAGGCAGGCAGGCCTTTCCGGCGAACTGCATTTTTTTGCCGAAAGTATCGGCTTTGGAGGACAGGAAAAGGAAGTGTACGCCAAAACAGAAAAATTGCTGTTGATTGATGATGTGGATGTACTGGTAGGGTTTATTGACCAAAAGGTACTTGAGCTGGTTAAACCATTGGTTTCGGCATCCGGCAAATTAATGATTGTAGTTAACCCCGGAGCCAATTACCCCGCTAACCGGGTGCCACAGCCTAATATGATAACCCTGGATTTACAGCATGCTTTTTTGTGCGCCCTTACAGGTGCTGCAGCCGTTAACGGAACTGATGTACAGGCAGGTGTGGCTACCACTTTTTATGATTGCGGCTATCTGCACCTGGCGGCCATGGTTCATGAGTTCATGGCAGCAAAAGGAGTGTTGAAATTCAATTATATCAACAAACAGCTGGATAATGAAGTGTTTCATATTGATGAACTGAGCGCTTTTTTATCGGCAAATACCGGCACTAAAAAACTGCTCTGTATTTTCAACAGCCTGTATGCGGCTCATTTTTACAAGGCCCTGAATGCTTATGAAAAAGCCGGTGATCTGCACCTGTATGTTTCACCAATGATGCTGGAGAAAAAAGCGCTGGAAAACCTGGAAACAGGGTTTCATTTTTCCTTGGAAGGCTTTATGTCCTGGCATCAGAGTGTGCCAAATGAAGAGAACCACTTGTTTGTTGATCTTTACCGGCAGGAAATGAAAAAGGAACCTGGTATATTTTCACTGCTCGGGTGGGAGGCAGGTATCATACTTAAAGAAATATATAACTTCAGCAACGGGGAATACAGAAACGGTGAACTGGTTGTTGAAATGTTGAAGACAAAACCGTTAAAAGGGCCAAGGGGCGTTTTGCAACTTGACCCCGAAACGCAGTTCTTTCTATCACCGGTTATTCGTTGCCGTATGGCTGGCGGATCCACTCAGCCCGAAATGGAATATGACCTGGAATTTAAAAATGAATGGGAAGATTTTTGCGAAAAACCGCTTGAAGGATCGGTAGCGGGCTGGACGAATACCTATCTCTGTTATTAAACCATGGAACCACCAATAGAAGAAAAAAAAGAAGACATTAAAGCCCTGTTGCTTTGCTGCAGCCGGTTCGCCTTTCCTGTTATGCAGCAACTGGCCTATTTCGGCCAATTGGGTGCAGTACTCATACCAGACCATTGCCCCGAAATCATTGAAGAGACCAGGGAAATGTTGAAAGCCACCGATATTCCGGTTATCGAATCTTCCAAAACAGCATTTGAAGAAAAGGCCTGCTCGGCTATTGAACAATACCAGATCAACCTGGGCCTCGTACTTACATTCAGCTTTATGATACCCCGTACGGTATTCTCATTACCAGCCAAAGGCTTTTTTAATGTTCATCCCGGGCCACTGCCTGCCTACCGGGGAGCCGATCCCATATTTCACCAGGTAAAGAACCGGGAAAAATATGCCGGCCTTGCAATACATAAAGTAGATGAGGGTGCCGATTCCGGTGATATTGTTTTGCAGGAAAAGATACCGCTGCATGCAGATGATACCTACGGTATACTGAGCGAAAAACTGGCTGTACTGGCAGTAAAATTAACAGGCACACTGATACATATTTTGTCGATGGGCTTTGCGGCGCCCTCAAGGCCACAGGACGAAAGCAAGGCTCATTATTATCCAAAACAATCCAATGAGGAACTGGCAATAGACTGGCTTACCCAGAATGCTGCCTCCATTATTGCGCTGATCAATGCCTGCAACCCACACAATAAAGGGGCTGCTACAAAAATTAATACTAAATTAATACGGCTGTTGCAGGCCGAAAATATTCCTTACAATGATGATGAGCCTGTGCCCCCGGGAACCATCCTTTACCTCGATGATGAATACATGGATATTGCCGTTATTGGTGGGCAACGTTTACGGGTAAGGTTTATTTATATGGAAGAAGGATTTTTACCCCCAGGTGCCTTGCGGCAATTTGGCCTGGCCCCCGGATTGCAATTTGAAAATATTTATCAGGGAAAAAATGAATAATCTAAATATTATAATTATATTAGTGCTGTAAAAGATCAATAAGTTACCAAAACATGCATCCCTCAATTTTTAAATAACTCTTAATATTAACCTTAAAACAACACCAGTATGTCAGATCAACCTTTTATTGGAGAAATCAAGCTTTTTTGCGGTAATTTTCAGATAGTAGGCCATGCTTTTTGCCAGGGCCAGTTAATGTCAATTGCCCAATACACAGCCCTCTTTGCGCTTATAGGAACTACCTATGGCGGCGATGGGCAAAATACTTTTGGACTGCCCGACCTCAGGAGCCGCATACCCATTGGCCAGGGAACCGGAGGCGGATTAAGTCCCCGTACCATTGGTGAGCAAAGTGGAACTGAAAATGTTACACTGCTTACCCAAAACCTCCCTGTACACAGCCATGCATTCAACTGTAATGGAGCTGCTGCCAATTCAGCAAATCCCGCAGGAAATTTTCCTGCAGCAGAAACGCTGTTAACGCAATATACTGCAGCAGCCACTCCAGCTTCTACCATGAAGGCAAATGCAATCGGGATTACAGGAGGTAATCAACCGCATCCTAACCTGCAACCGTATTTAGCCATCAACTACCTGATTGCGCTGGAAGGTATCTTCCCCAGCCGTAATTAATTAAATTAATTAACTTAAAAAATAAAATTATGTCAGATCAACCATTTATAGGCCAGATAAAATTGTTTAGTTTTAATTTTAATCCACGCTTCCATGCATTTTGCAATGGACAGTTGTTGCCTATTAATCAAAATCAGGCCCTGTTTTCTTTACTGGGTACTACCTATGGCGGAAATGGAACCACCAATTTCGGGCTTCCCAATCTGCAGGGCAGGGCTGCCCTGCACTTTGGCCAGGGCCCCGGTTTGGGAAATTACAGCCAGGGGCAAACAGCAGGAGAAGAAAATCATACACTTGCAACCGGTGAAATGCCGTCGCATAACCATCCGGTACTTACTTCAGCAAATAACGCCGACCAAACCTATCCCCCTAATAACTTATGGGCAAATAATGGTTCAGCTCCGGCCTTCAGTAATGCTGCCGGCGGTGTAATGAACGCAGGTGCCATTGCCAATGCAGGCGGCAGCCAGGGGCATCTTAATATGCAGCCCTACCTGGTATTGAATTATTGTATTGCTTTAACGGGTATTTTCCCATCCAGAAATTAATTTTATCATCATCTAATTCAAATATTATGGCAACATCACCATTTGTCGGAGAAATTTTTATAGTGGGATTTAATTTCGCCCCCAGGGGATTTTCACTTTGTAACGGGCAAATTATAAGTATTGCTCAAAACACAGCCCTGTTTTCTTTACTGGGTACCACTTTTGGGGGCAACGGGCAAACTACGTTCGGGCTTCCCGACCTCAGGGGCAGGGCAGCACTTGGCATGGGTCAGGGCCCTGGGTTATCCCCCTACCAGCTTGGTCAGAATGGCGGCTCAGAAAATGTAACGCTGAATATTCAGCAAATGCCTGCACACAGCCACGGGGTAAACTGCAATAACGGCGATGGCGCTTTAAATACGCCGGTAAATAATTTTTTTGCAGGACCCAGTGCCGATAGGGACCTTTTTGTATATAACGCAGCTACCACCGGGGCCACACCTGCCATGAACGCACAGGCAGCAGGTTTAACCGGCAGCAGTACAGCACACAATAATATGCAGCCATACCAGGTAGTTAACTTTTGCATAGCTATGCAGGGTATTTACCCTGCCAGGAATTAATAACCGGCTTTTTAAATTTAAGCCTGTTTATTATACAAAATAATACGGAAACAGTTAAACATCCATTAACAGGATACCCTAGGGAGGGTATCCTGTTAATTTTTTGAATTATGCAGTTAACCCGCTTTTAAAAGCCAGAAAATTTTATTTTCTTTAAAATATTTATTCCAGGAGCCGGAGTTCTGGCATATTCTATAAGCCTGCAGAAAAATGGAGATTATGTAATTTCAGATTTAATAAATATCCAATCGTTATTTTCAAAAAAATGAACAGGCTCGTTTAAAAAATAGTTTTAAATTAATCATTAATATTTTTCAATTTTTAAATAAGGTAAGTTACATTTACAGTGTATTTTCCTAATATACCGGCTTTGTTGGCAAGCCGGCAGGGAAATATTAAAACCAAAACCTGACTATTATGAAATTAATTTTCACTCTCCGCAGTAGTTTTACCGCTTTATTAAAAAATTCAAAATTCATACTGACACTGTTTTTCATCTCTTTGATGAGTGCGGTTTCAGTTAAAGCGCAAACCATAACCCTTACCACTACTCTTGATGAGGTGAACGGTAACACAGGAAGCATAGCCCTTTTAAATGGAACTCCTGGCGGAGCTGGCATCAGTTTAAGGGAAGCTATACTCGCTGCCAATAATGAACCGAATGGTTCTGTTGTAACCATAACTATGCCTGCAGGAACTTTCACCACAACTATTGCAGGTGCAGCCGAAAATCTTGGAGTAAGTGGAGATATTGATGTTAATGTATCGGCCAGTGCCGGAATGAAAACGGTAACCATAAACGGAGCAGGGGCCGGAGTAACAATTATTACAGGAAGTACCGGCGAAAGGGTATTTGATGTTCATGCGGTGTCTAACCCCGGAAGTATTACATTCAATCTAAGCGGCGTTACCATTTCTAATACCACCATTGCCTCAGCTTCAGGTGCTGCTTTGCTGTTGGGAAGAGCTGGTGATATTTCCAATATTTCCAATTGTGTATTCAGTGGAAATTCGGCTCCCAACAGTGGCGCCATAACGCAAAGCTCTTCATTAACTGCACATGATCTGACCATCACCAATTGTACATTCAGCAACAATACAGCAACAACCGGTGGGCCGGGGGCTGTTAATTATAATGGTATTGGCAATGTATCAATAACTGGATGCACTTTCTCCGGCAATACGGCAACCACCCAGGGCGGGGCTATTAATATTTCAGGTGGGGGTTCGGGGCCGGTAACAACAAACATATTAAACAACACTTTTTTAAATAATACAGCTAATGGCACACAATTTGGCGGTGCCGCAGTAGCAATAGTTAATGCACAAACTGTCAATATTAATTTTAACCGGTTATTCAATAACACTTCACCAAATCTTAATACAGCGTTAACACCCAATTTTGGAGACGGCAGGGTTATCACAGCTAGTGGTGGTGTTATCGGTAGTTTAAATGTAGATAATAACTGGTGGGGTGTAAATACCGGTCCGGTAACAACCGCTACTTCCAGGTCTGTTTTTGGTGCAACGCCAACCCGTTGGTTGAACTTAAGGAACACAGCATCACCATCACCTATATGTGTAGGTGCAACTTCTACCATTACAGCAAGCTTCCTTTCCAACAATCTAAGCGAGGCTATAGCCCCTGCCAATCTTACTGCCCTTGTGGGGCAGCCCATTACCTTTAACACACCTGTAAATGGTACACTATCGGCAGCACAAACAACTATACAGGCAGCAGGTACGGCAACAGTTACGTTTACAGCTACTACAGCCGGCGGCGGAAGCGCCAACGCAGTTTTTGTTCCGCTGGTGGAGAATTTTACCGTAACAACCAGCCCAACTATAACAGTAAATGCTGCCAATACCGCAGGAGCGCCTTCATCAAATCCAACGGTTTGTGTAAATACGGCCATTTCACCCAATATTACCATTGCTACAACAGGAGCTACCGGTATCGGTGCGCCAACCGGCTTACCTGCGGGTATATCAGCTTCATGGGCGGCCAATGTGATCACTATCAGCGGAACGCCTACTACAACTGTGGGCAGTCCGTTTAACTACAGCATACCATTAACCGGTGGTTGCGGAACAGTAAATGCAACCGGTACTATAACAGTGAATCCGGTTAATACCGTTACACTTTCCTCAGCACCAGGTACCAATGCACAAACGGTGCCTATTAACACGCCGATTACCAACATTACTTATAATACAACGGGAGCAACCGGTGCAACTGTTACAGGCCTGCCTCCGGGTGTAACAGGTAACTGGGCTGCCAATGTGGTAACCATTTCCGGTTCACCCACATCTGCGGCTGGTTCGCCATATACCTATACAGTTACTTTAACTGGAGGTTGTGGTACAGTAACAACAACAGGTACCATTACGGTAATAACCTGTACGGCAACTGACCAAACAGTTACTGCTTCGCCAACAGCAGTTTGTGCCGGCGGATCATCTACTATTACAATTGCTGCATCTCAGCCTGGTATTAATTACACATTACGTCTCGATCCTTCCAATACATTTGTTGCAGGCCCAACAGCTTCCAATGGCCCGGCTATCAATTTCCCTGTCGGTCCACTGGCTGCAACCACTACTTATAATGTATTGGCTGAAACTGATAAATATTCAGTTAATCTGAATGGCGGAGAGGCTGGTTTCTCCATACCTGCAAATGCAGCCCTTGATCTGAGCAACAACTTTACCATGGAAGGCTGGATAAAGCCTGCCGGAAATGGTTCTTTTGCAAGAATGTTCAATAAGGATCAATCTTATGCACTAGGTATCAGTAATAACCAGAATTCAATCACATTCACCCGCCACAATGCAGGTGACTTCTCTGTACCATTTACATTTACAAATGGTACCTGGTACCATATTGCCTGTACTTATGTATCGGGCACTGTAGAATTTTTTGTAAACGGTGTTTCGCAGGGAACCGTTGGCGGCGTACCGGCCATTGTACTGCAACCTGGTACTGGTGGACAGATAGGTTCAGATGCCAGTGGTGGATTTAACCGCTTTAACGGTAATATAGATAATGTGCGTATCTGGAACAGTGTACGTACACCTGCACAAATTGCGGCTAACCAAACAGCTTTCTTAACAAGCACCGGCAACCCAACATTAGTTGCCAGCTGGTGGATCATTGAAGGTTCAGGTAATGCCAGGGATTATTCTGCCAATGCCATTAATGGAACAGCACTTGCCGGAACCTGGCAGGTAGATGCACCGGTATCACCGTGCAGTATTGTTTTAACTACCAAACCTACAGTTACAGTTAATGGAAATAATACCATTGTATTGTCTTCTGCAGTGGGTACCAATACGCAATCTGTTTGTGTAAATACCCCAATCACCAATATTACCTATAATACAACCGGTGCCACAGGAGCTACTATAACCGGTTTACCTGCGGGTGTAACCGGTTCATGGGCTGCCAATGTGGTAACCATCAGCGGTACGCCAACGGTTTCGGGTGCAGCACTTACTTATACCATTACTTTAACAGGAGGTTGCGGAACGGTATCAACAACAGGTACTATAACTGTAAACCCCAATAATACCGTAACACTTAGTTCCGCTCCGGGTACCAATGCACAAACGGTATGTGTCAATACGCCGATCACCCCTATTACTTATAACACAACCGTTGCCACAGGAGCCACAGTAACTGGTTTGCCAGCTGGTGTAACCGGTTCATGGGCTGCCAATGTGGTAACCATAAGAGGTACACCAACAAAATCAGGAGCAGCACTTACATAAACAATAACATTAACAGGAGGATGAGGAGCAATAACTAAAACAGCTACAGATCCGAAGACCGT
>JANMBZ010000130.1:0-23603 GCA_031360765.1 Chitinophagaceae bacterium | reverse complement strand
CTCACACGAAGGCAGGGAACGCTATACCGCCCTGCGTGATGTGCTGGCGCAAAAGGCAAAGAAGATTTTCTCTTTTCCTAAATCTTTAACCCCAAACTTTGCCTCCAACTCAACCAAAGAAGAATTCTGGGCCCTTAAAGACGTAAGCTTTAAAATAGAGCAAGGTGACCGTGTGGGCATCATTGGCCGTAATGGTGCAGGGAAAAGCACCCTTTTAAAAATACTCAGCCGTATTACCGAGCCTACAGCCGGAGAAATAAAAATAAAGGGTAGAATTGCCGCCTTATTAGAAGTAGGCACAGGATTTCATCCCGAGCTTACCGGCCGGGAGAATATTTTTTTAAACGGCGCTATACTGGGAATGAGCCGGGTGGAGATAAAAAAACACTTTGATGCTATTGTGGATTTTGCTGAGATAGAAAAGTTTTTAGATACGCCTGTAAAGCGCTATAGTAGCGGTATGTATGTAAGATTAGCTTTTGCAGTGGCGGCGCACCTAGAGCCCGAGATATTGGTAGTGGATGAAGTATTGGCAGTTGGCGATGCACAGTTTCAGAAAAAATGTTTGGGAAAGATGGAAGATGTGAGTAAGAATGAAGGCAGGACGGTGTTGTTTGTGAGTCACAATATGGGGACAATAGCAGACTTATGTAATAAAGGGATTTTTCTTTCAGAAGGTAAATTGGATTATTATGGAACTATCGAAAAGGCAATTGGTTTATACATGTCAAACGCTCACAGTAATAAAAAGTATTTTAATAAGTTTCTGAAACATGTAGAATTCCATCAGGATGGAGATAAAATTGTCATTAATGCTGAATATAAATGTGAAAATAAACTGGATATTCCCAATTTAGGGTTTGTGATAAAAAATAGTTTAGGAGCCCCTGTTGTTGGTGCTAATCCATTTATTCAATTGTATAATAGCGATTATAATGTTATCCATAATAATGAAGGAGTTATAAAAGCAACAATGTTTGAGCCTAAATTACTTGATGGTACCTACACAGTTTCAATCTGGTTTGGTGATTCAAAAGAAGAATTCCTTGTAGAACACGATTGTCTAACATTTGAAGTGGCTGGTATGTCGAAATTAAAACAATTAGTATCAACAAAAGTTGGTAGTGTTATTCCGAAATGCGAATGGGAATTTAAATAAATAATTACTTATGAAATTTAATCAAGAAGTCATCGATCACCTCAACGGAAAATTTTTTTCGAATGGATTAAAAATTGAAGTGGCAGAATCTGAAAAGAAAATTTTGTACAGAATTGAGTATGTTAAAAATTTGATCAAAGGAAAAAAAATAATTCATTTGGGATTTACTGACCATATACCCTTGATTAAAGATAAAATAAGTAATAATAATTGGGTGCACAAAATCTTGAGTGAAAACGCTGAACTTTGTATTGGGATTGATATTGATGCCGAAGCAGTTAATTATGTTAAGGATAATTTTGGTTTCGATAACTTATACACTCATGATATTACCGGAGTTGAAAAATTAAATATAATAACCAAGCATCAATGGGATTATTTGATAATCGGAGAGGTTTTGGAACATATTGATAATCCTGTACTTTTTTTAAGTCAGATTAAAGAAAATTACGGGGGCCTTATTAAAAACATAGTGATTACGGTTCCTAACGCTTTTGATATTGCAAATATTAAATTGTTGAGGAAAAACACAGAATTTATTAATACTGATCACAGATATTGGTTTACCCCTTTCACGCTTGCCAAAGTTTGTATGCAAGCTGGATTCCAAATTGATCATTATTCTTTTTGCAATTCATATATCCCTAATAATAGATTAAGTAGATTTTTGTTGAAAAGATATCCAATTCTGCGTGAGGGTATTTTGATGGTTATAAGCTAAATTCTTTAATAGATGAAACTCCTTTTTTTTACAAACTCATATCCTTACGGAGTTGGAGAGATTTGGAAAACAAATGAATTAAAAGTTCTTGTAAAATATTTTGAAAAAATAACTGTTATACCCTTCGGATATGGAAATCAGAAAAAACCTGTTCCTTTTATAGAAGGCATTGAGTATACATTCCCACTTTTTTTAGATGGTATACCTAAACTGAGATGGTATTCCTTAGCGTCCTACAAGTTTTTATTATCGAAAGATGTTTTTGTTTTTTTATCTGAATTTTGGAATGAAAAAATTTTTATAGATAGAAACAAGTTTATTGCCTGGCTAATTGCAAGTAATAAAATGTATTTAATTAAGCAAAACAAAGAATTGAAGAAAATACTAAATACAGTAGATGAAGCTACTATTTTATATTTTTATTGGGGCAGAGAAACTAGTGAAGTTTTGCCAATACTGAAAGTAAGATCAGCTATGATTTTTACAAGGTTCCATAGATACGATTTGTATAAAGAGGAAAATGGAGGGTACATACCTTATCAATATTTACAGCTAAAAAAAATGGATTATGCTTTTCCTTGTTCAGAGCATGGTAGAAATACTTTAATTAAATATTACCCCGATTTAGAAAATAAAATTGTAGTTAAAAGGTTAGGGACTATTAGCAAAGGAACAGCTACCCAAACAAAGAGTAAGCCTTTTGTAATTGTTTCTTGTTCATTTCTTGAAAAAGTAAAAAGAGTAGATATCATTTTAGAATCTTTGAAATTTATTAAAGCTGATGTACACTGGATTCACATAGGCGATGGGTCATTATTACAATACTTAAAAACACTTTCAGAACAACAACATATTGAAAAGAAAATTACATTTCTTGGAAGGCTTACAAATGAAGAGGTAATAGAATTTTATTGTAGTAATGCTATAGATCTTTTTATTAATGTAAGTGAATCGGAAGGTGTTCCGGTATCAATTATGGAAGCTTTTTCTGCCGCTATTCCAGTTTTTGCAACTGATGTTGGTGGTACTGGAGAGATAGTGAATGATAGAAATGGAAAATTATTGAGAAAAGACATTAATCAAATTGAACTGGGAAATGAGATTGATCGTTATATCCAGTACAGTTATGCTGAAAAAGAGCGTTTTCGAAATAATGCGATTAACACTTACCTTAAATTTTGCGATTCATATAAGTTAACACAAGATCTGATATCTTTCATTTTAAACTAAGTAACGCTGATAACAATTATAGATTACGGTGTAGGCAATTTAACTTCTGTACAAAACATGTTTAAGAAAGCCGGAGTTAATTCGGTTATCACGAATGCTGCAGATGAAATTGAAAAGGGGGATAAAATATTGTTGCCGGGCATGGGTGCATTTGATAACTGCATGCAAAAGTTAAATGAATCGGGATTAAGAGAACTTATTGAAAAAAAAGTATTGATTGAAAAAGTGCCGGTGCTGGGTATTTGTGTTGGCCTGCAGATGATGATGGAAGGCAGTGAAGAAGGAATATTGCCTGGCCTTGGCTGGGTAAATGGAAAGACAGTTGCTTTTGATACAAAAAAAATGCAGCATGAAGATAAAGTGCCTAATATGGGATGGCTGGATTTAAAAGCAAAGAAAAGCTCTGCATTATTTGCTGACCTTGAGAATACCCGCTTTTATTTTTCACATTCCTTTCATGTGCTACCAATTGATAAAGCAGATGAATTGTTTACAGCCAGTTATGGGTATGAATTTACTGCGGGTATTGAAAAGGATAACATATTGGGCCTTCAGTTTCATCCCGAAAAAAGCCACCGATTTGGTATGCAGTTGCTTAAAAATTTTGCTAATAATTATTAATGCGTAGAGTAAGGGTTATACCGGTTTTATTGATCCATAAAGGAGGCCTGGTAAAATCTGTTAGGTTTAAAAATTATAAATACGTAGGCGATCCCATTAACGCAGTTAAAATATTCAACGAAAAAGAAATTGATGAAATTATTGTGCTTGATATTGATGCCACACGTGAAAAAAGACCACCCGATTTTGAAAAGATAAAAGAGATTGCCGGCGAAGCATTTATTCCTTTAGCTTACGGCGGAGGTATAACTACTATTGAAGAAATAAAACAGCTTTTTTACCTTGGCGTAGAAAAAATAATTCTCAATCATGCCGCAATTCACAAACCATCCTTGATATCTGCTGCCGCTGCAACTGTTGGTAGCCAGAGTGTTGTGGTATCAGTTGATGTAAAGAAAAATATGTTTGGCAAGTACAAAGTTTATACCAGAAACGGGAATGAAAGTACCGGCATGGATCCGGTAGATTTTTCTCTTAAAATACAGAAAGCAGGTGCAGGTGAAATTATGCTGAATGCAATGGAGCGGGATGGTACCTACCTGGGTTATGATCTGACATTAATTAAAAATGTAACCAGCCGCTTAAAGATACCTGTTATTGCCTGTGGGGGCGCTTCGGATTTTGAAGGCTTTGTGGAGGCTGTTCAACACGGTGCATCTGCTTTGGCTGCCAGCAGCATGTTTGTATTTCAAAGGCCACACCAAGCGGTACTTATAAGCTATCCTTCGCAGCAGGAATTTAACATCAAACTTTTTAGCAAACTTTAGTTTAAAAAAATAACCTGTATTGTACAGTATTTCTTAAATAAAAAAAACGCCTTTAAATAATGCAATTAAATATTCCGCAATACAATGAAGAGAAACTGAAGCAGGATGCAGTTGCTAATTTTAATAGGCCCTATCAACAATGTGCCATCAGCGTAATGGATACCATTGCTGACCCAAATATTGATTTTGATGAGCATGGAATCTGTAATTATTATTATGAGTATAAACTGGCGGAAAAAAATTCAGTTTTTAAAGGGAATGCAGGCAAAGAAAAACTACAGGACGCTATTAAAAAAATACAACAAGCCGGTAGGGGAAATAAATACGATTGTATACTGGGTTTGAGTGGAGGGGCCGATAGTTCTTATCTCGCCGTACTTGCTAAGCGAAATGGATTGCGTCCTCTGGTAGTTCATTTTGATTATGGATGGAACCTCGAACTGGCTGTTCAGAATATTGAAAACATTGTAAGGAAATTAGATTTTGATCTGTATACTGTTGTAATGGATTGGGAAGAAATGAAATCTCTGCAAAGGTCATACTATAAAGCGTCTGTTCTGGATCTGGATGTACCTGCAGATCATATGATATTTGGTGCGCTATACCAAACAGCAGCAAAATTTAAGATCAAATACATACTAAGTGGAAAGAATACTGTTACCGAAAATACATTGCCCAGAGCCTGGAATTACAATAAATTTGATTTGGTTAATCTTAAAAGTATTCACAAAAAATTTGAGAATACCTCATTAAGAAAATTACCAAAATTAGGAATATGGCAGATTGGTAAACATACAGGATTCAGGCGGATTGAGATAATTGAGTTACTCGATTTTGTTCAGTATAATAAAGAGATGGTAAAAAAAGAACTTTCAGCAGAATTAAACTGGAAAGATTATGGAGGTAAGCATTACGAAAATATTTTTACACGTTTTTATCAGAGTTATCTTTTACCTGTTAAATTCGGGATTGACAAGCGAAAAGCGCATTTATCAAATCTAATCTTTTCGGGTCAGTTAACAAAAGAAGAAGCTTTGAATGAATTATCAAGATTGCCTTATGATGAAAAACTGGTAATTGAGGATATGGAGTATGTTAGTAAGAAACTCGGGTTTAGTATTCCAGAATTTATGGAACTTATTTCACAGCCAAACCGGCAGCACACTGATTTTGCTACTGATGCATTTCAAAAAAAAATTTATATGCTTTCATTTAAACTGGCAAAGCCATTAATAAGAGTTTGGAAAAAAATAAATAAAAGCTGATGATAGTTAGTATTGTCGGAGCCAGGCCTCAATTTGTTAAAGCTGCAGTCGTTTCAAAAGCACTTGCTCAGCAAGGAATCCCTGAAATTATTGTTCATACCGGCCAACATTATGATGATAAGATGAGCCAGATCTTTTGGGATGAATTAGAAATACCGGCCAGTTCTGTTAATTTGGGCATTGGTTCAGGTAATCATGCTATTCAAACAGCCAGAATGATGGAGAAAATAGATGATTTCCTGAATAATCTTGCCGACATGCCAAAAGCTTTGCTGGTTTATGGGGATACTAATTCTACATTGGCTTCTACCCTTGTAGCTGCAAAACTAAATTTGCCAATCATACATATTGAAGCCGGTTTAAGGAGCTTTAACAGGCAAATGCCCGAAGAAGTCAACAGGATAGTTACTGATCATTTGTCAAACTTATTATTTTGCCCTTCCGAAGAAAGTGTCATGTTGTTAAATAAGGAAGGTATAAATAAACAAGTGTACAATGTAGGGGATGTGATGATGGATGCAATAAGGATATTTACAAGTAAGGCGCAGAAAAATGCTTTACTCAAAGATTTGACTGATGCAAAATCCGGGGAATTTAACCTGATCACTATTCACAGACCTTCGAATACTGACAATGAAAATAATCTCTTAAACATTTTGGATTCAATTGGAGAAATCAATGAAACATTTATTTGGCCATTGCATCCCAGGACCCGTGTGAAAATTAATTCCATTAAATTACCTTCTAATCTCATAGTCAAAGAACCCTTTTCATATTTACAGATGTTGACTATGTTGGAAAACTGTAATAAAGTATACACTGACTCGGGCGGATTGCAAAAAGAGGCTTATTGGATGAAGAAGCCATGTATAACATTAAGGGAAGAAACAGAGTGGGTAGAAACAAAGCATAATAATTGGAATATTTTAACGGGTTCGGATAAGAAGAAAATAATTGCGGCTTCGGCTTTCACTATTGATACTGATACCTGGCAACCTTTGTATGGTGACGGGTTTGCGGGAGATAAAATTGCCGAGATCATTTATGATGTTTTTTATTAAATTGAAATATTGAAAAGCATCCTTTTTATCCTTATTGAATTTCCCCCTGCAAATACAGCGGGTGTATTTCGTCCACTAAGATTTATTAATGCTTGTGCAGAAGCCGGGTATTGTGTTATTGTAATAGCTCCTGAATTTGATGCTGTCCTAAATTGGCCTGAGAACAAGCTTGATGAGAAGCTCTGTGATTTAATAAATAAAAATGTAATCCTATACAGGGTACCATTGGATGACATTAAGAAACTGGAAAGGACAAAGCTTCTTAACTTTTACAATACTTATTTTAATGTAACAGATAAATTTGCAATTGCGTGGCAAAACAATGTACGTAATCAGATCCCGGAAATACTGGATAAACATAACCCTGTTTGTATTATCACTTCTTTGCCTCCTTTCAGCATTGGTGAACTGGTCAGCGAAATTTCAATTAAATATAAGGTACCCTTTATACTTGATTTGAGGGATGCATGGGCCCATTGGGCAATCACCCCAAATGCATCCTATCTGCACTACCTGAAAAAAGCATCCTTGGAAAGAAAAGTTTTTAAACAGGCAAGTGCTGTGATTTCGGTTACACCGCAGCTGGTTAATGTTTTAAAAAATACTCAACCTTCCATCGATCCTGGAAAATTCAACAACATATATAATTCTGTCAATACCGGTGAAATTGATTTCGATAATCCAGTGTTTCTGGAACCAATTGATAGCCTGAAGGAAATTAATATTGGTTACATTGGTGCTTTTTATTTTGACATGAAAATATATCAAAATTCAAAAAAGAAATGGTGGCAAAAGAAACCACATCACAATCTATTTTATTCGCCGGTAAAGGAAGATTGGTTGTATAGGACTCCTTATTATTTTCTGAGAGCTCTTGATTATATTTTAAAGAAGCAGCCAAATTGGAAGCAAAAAATAGTCTTTCATCATATAGGTGAAACACCTTCATGGGTCTATGACATGGTAAAGGAAGTAAACGGTGATATACGTTTTGTCTCGCATGGCTATTTAGACCATAATAAAGTAAAAGTAACAATAAAAGACTTTGATATACTTTTGGCCACTTCCGAAAAAGTAAGAAATGATGAGCATTATTGCCTTCCCTCAAAACTTTTTACCTATTTGCAAAGTGGCAAACCGGTTATTGGTTTTGTGACAGCTGGAATCCAAAAAGACTTTATCAAAGGTTCCGGAGTAGGAGAGACATTTGACCCCGATTTAAAAGAAGAAACTGCTGTACTTTTCGAAGAGTTTATAAAATCCGGATTTTCTTCAAAATTAAATAAAGAATACCTGACGCAGTTTGATAGCAATTATACAAATGCCCAATTCCTGAAAATATTAGAAAATGTAAGTATTCGTAATTAATTCTTTTGTATTAAAGTCTTGGCTTTTTTAATGAGTATTTTTTAAGGAAATAATTTTTAATTCCAATATAAAGTGAAGAAAATAGCAATTGCTTACGGAACAAGACCTGAATTAATAAAGCTCGTGCCGATAATTAAAAAAATGCAACAGCATCTTTCAATTGAACTGTATTTGATTAACACAGGGCAGCATCATGAAATGGTTGAGGAAATTGAACAAATATTTGACATAAAGCCATCCGTTAATTTGAGGATCATGAAGCATGATCAATCATTAACTGATATAATGGTTAAAGTTGCATCCGAGGTTCAATCTGTAGTACAAAAAGAAAGATTTGATATCATGCTTGTACAAGGTGATACTTCAACTGCTTCAACGGTTGCTACTGTGTGTTTTTATAATAAAGTTATTGTTGGTCATATTGAAGCTGGGTTAAGAAGTTTTAATATGCTTGAACCTTTTCCGGAAGAGTTTAATAGAAAACTGATATCAATTGTAGCCGACTTTAATTTTACACCTACATCTACTTCAACCTATAATCTATTAAAAGAAGATGTAAAAGCCAGTAAAATATTTGAAGTAGGTAATACCATTGTGGATATGGTTGATTTTGTAAAAAGACAGTTTAGTTATGAAGTACCTGGTTCTTATCAAAACAAAATACTTATTACTGCGCACAGAAGAGAGAATCATGGCGCAGGTATAAAGAATATTTGTGATGCTGTTAAAAGGGTAACTCTTTTATTCCCGGATGTGCGCTTTACATGGCCCATACATCCGAATCCAAACGTAGTAAATGATGTTAGAAGGGAGCTGGGTGAATTGCCCAATGTGACTTTAACACAACCCTTGAGTTACCTGGAACTTACAAAAGAGTTGAATAGCAGTAAAGTTATCTGGACTGACTCTGGGGGAATACAGGAAGAATGCCCTTCGTTTAAGAAACCTGTTTTAATACTTAGAAACGTTACAGAGAGGCCAGAGGTCGTTGAAAGCGGCTTTGGTATTTTGGTGGGCACCGAAGTTGACAAAATTGTGCATTGGACAAAAGAGTTATTTGAAAATGATAAATTTTACAACACCATGATCTCTGGCACTAATCCCTTTGGAAATGGCGATGCTTCAGAAAAGATCATTCAAATACTTATGGAAAAGCTGTAATCATGAAGGTGTTAATTATTTCTCATTCTGAAATTTGTTATCACCCCCGTCTTTTAAAAGCTGCAGATTATTTGTTTGCACAGGGGGTTGACGTTACAGTTTTTAATACCATTACAGGCCTGGCATCCATTTCTGTTTATAACGAAATAAAAAATTCGAGAAACTGGGAAATTGTTGAAAACGATATTTCCAAACGAACTTTTAAATCCAGGATCATTTGGTTTTTATCCAGCTCGTTTTATTTTATAAATAAACTTGTATTTAAAACAATAAAAGTATGGCCTTATATCCGTCACGGGTCAACTAAGAATTTCATTTTTTTTTCAGTGACGCTCAAAAAGAGATCTTTCGATTATATTTTGATAAATCTCGTTGACACATTGCCTTTTGCCATGTATCTAAAATCAAAAACCGGGGCTAAAATTATCTACGATTGCCAGGAATATTTTAAAGGTCAGTATACACATTTTAGTAAGTATCAATTTAATTGGGTAAACCGGGCAGAAGAGAAATATGCTCCATCCGCAAGTATAGTGTTGGGTACCACTCATGTAATGCTTAAAAGGCTAAGAAATGATTTTGGTAATGGTCCCCGCTATTTCAGGGTTAGGAATTTACCCGCTAAAACGGCAATAGAATTTTCCAAAGCTAACAATGAATCATTAAAACTGGTATGGCATGGTTTAAATGTTATTCCTGAAAACAACAGGGGAGTACACATTCTTTTGAAAGCAATAAGCCAATGCAAAACGGCGGTTCATTTGTATTTGCAAGGACATATAAGCGAGGCCAATAAAGATCTATTAACTGTATGGATTGAGAAACTTAATATCTCAGGTAAAGTGACGTTGGTAAATTCAGCAAATCCAGACTATATTGTTCAATCACTAGTGAGCTATGATATAGGATTAGCGGGAGAGTTAGCTGCTGAAGATAATCAAAAGCTAACCTCTTCAAACAAACTGTTTGAATATATTTATGCAGGACTTGCTGTTATAGTTCCCGATTTACCGGGATTGGCTGAGACCGTAAATGAGTATGCAGTTGGGAAATTATATGAACAGGGAAATTTTAATCAATTAGGATCCATAATTGACAAGCTTAATATTAACAGGGAATTACTGGAAGAATTGAAAATGGCTTCAAGAAAAGCTTCAGAGGAAGCATTATTTTGGGAAAATGACTTTGGAGTATTTTTTAATCACCTGGAGGCCTAGGGTTGTCGTTTTTCAAAAAATTATATTAACTAAGATCAAGCGGGTACTGATCATATCACCTAATTTTCCACCAGTAAATGCTCCTGACATGCAGCGGGTAAGGATGAGTCTTCCTTACTATAAAGAATCAGGGTGGGAGGTTGAAATAATATGCGTTGATGATCAGTACAATAACGGGTTACATGATGAGCTATTATTGGATACTGTTCCCAAAGACATTATTATACATAAAGTCAAAGCCTGGCCTCTGTCCTTTACAAGTAAATTTGGGCTGGGAAGTTTATCAATGCGTTCTTATTATTACTTTAGGAAAAAAGGAACAGAGCTATTGCAAAAAAAGAAATTTGACCTAATTTTTTTTTCAACTACTATGTTTCATGTATGTGCATTGGGCCGTTATTGGAAAAGAAAATTTAAGATCCCCTTCATTATTGATCTTCAGGATCCATGGCGAAATGATTTTTATTTAGACAAACCTAAAGCTGAACGACCACCCAAGTTCAGGTTAGCGTATACAATACATAAGTACCTTGAGGCTTATACCATGCCTTATGCTGATGGGTTGATGGCTGTATCTCCCGGCTATATTCAAACTATTAAAAGCCGATACCCAACGATCAAAGCCATACCTGATGCTGTTATTTCTTTTGGTTGTTCCGAATCTGATTTTAAATTAGTAAAGGAGAAAAATATTCCGCCGGAGGTAATATCATTTAGTAAACAAAAAATAAAAGTGGTGTATACAGGTGCCATTACAAGATATTTTTTGCCCTTGTTGAAAGCATTTTTTATTGTTTTTAAGGAGTGCATTAAAGCAAAGCAGGATTACCATTTTTATTTTATCGGAACCAGTTATTCTAAAGATTCGGAAATTCATTTGGTAAAAGATCTGGCAGATCAGTTAGGTATTGGCGAACTGGTTACTGAATCCCCGCAGAGAATTCCTTATTTTTCTGCAATTTCTACTATGCTTCATGCGGACATTCTTTTTATACCTGGTTCAATGGACGTTGACTATAATGCATCTAAAGTTTATAACTGTATTCTTGCCTCAAAACCCGTTTTTTCGATTTTTAACAATCGGAGTCTGGTTAAAGATATCATCGAAAGAAGTAATGCAGGGATAGTTGTTTCAGTTGATGGAAAGGAAACAGAAGAAGAATTAATTAATCAGATACGAAACAAAATTATGCTTTTTGAATCGCTTCATTTACGACAAACAGCAATCAATATGGATGTTTTAAAAGAATACACTGCCAAAAGTAAAACGCTTGAACAAACCCGTTTGTTTGATCAGGTATTATTAGAGAAAGGCAAGAAAAAAAAAGTATAAAATAATTGAAAAAATTATTAACCATAAAAAAATTCCTGGATGCACATCCGCTTTCAAAAAAACATAAACTGAAAGCTTACTATCGTTTCCTGTCATGGCAAATTTCACAATTTTTATTTCCTGGTGAAAGAGTTGTTCCTTTTACAGGCAATACCAAACTTGTTGTGAAAAAAGGGTTAACTGGAGCTACCGGCAATATTTACACCGGATTGCATGAATTTTCCGACATGAGTTTTCTTTTACATTTTTTAAGGCAAGAAGATCTGTTTTTTGATATCGGTGCTAATGTTGGAAGTTATACAATTCTCGCCAGCGGATATGTGAGAGCTAATACTATTGCGATTGAACCAATACCAGAAACATTTACATGGTTACTTAAGAATATTAAATTAAACAATATTGAAAATAGGGTAACTGCTAAGAATATTGGATTAGGGGCAGACAATAAAAAACTCTATTTCACTTCTTCATACAATACAGTAAACCATGTTGCTTCGCCTCCTGAAATCGAAGGTGATAAAAACATTTTAGAAGTTGAGGTAGAAACATTTGACTCTTTAGTTGACACTACAGGTGTACCTGTTCTGGTAAAAATTGACGTAGAAGGTTATGAAACGGAAGTGATTAATGGAATGAAACGGTATATGCAATCAACTATGTTGAAAGCTATAATTATTGAGTTAAATGGTTCAGGTTTTCGCTATGGCTATGATGAGGCACAGATTCATAAATATTTAATGGAGAACGATTTTTCACCTTATCAATACGATCCGTTCTTGAGATCCCTTCTTTTAATCGAAGAGTTCGGTACACATAATACGATTTACATAAGAGATATAGCATTTGTAGAAGATCGGATTGAAAAAGCTGAAAAAATAAATGTTTTTTCCGAATCTTTTTAGTGATGACAAGATTAGCAATTATAACTACACATCCAATCCAGTATTATGCTCCTGTTTTTTCAAAACTGGCTAAACAGCAGGGAATAGAAATAAAAGTGTTTTATACATGGGAAAAGGAAGCTGCAAAATTTGATCGTGACTTTGGGAAAGAAGTGGAGTGGGATATTCCATTACTTGATGGGTATGAATATTCTTTTGTACCTAACAATAATAACGCAGGCAGCGGCTTTTGGGAGGTTAATAATCCTGGCCTGATTGCAGCTATTAAAGTATGGAGTGCTACTGCCGTTTTGGTTATTGGGTGGAATTACCGGAGCCATCTTAAAGCAATGCTTCATTTTAAAAACCGCATTCCTATTTTATTTCGTGGTGATTCAACCCTGCTGGATGAAACCGGTGGTATTCAAAAATGGGCAAGACGCATTTTTTTGAAATGGATATACAGGCATATTGATTATGCATTCTATGTGGGTAAGGCCAATAAAGCATATTTTTTAAAACATGGTATTAAAGAGCATCAGTTGGTTTTTACACCACATGCAATTGATAACAACAGGTTTGGCCAATTAAATGCTGAACAGGAAATTTTTATAAAAAATACACGACTCTCATTGGGTATTGCTGATGATGATATTACAATTGTGTATTGCGGTAAATTACTTGCAAAAAAAAATCCTTTATTACTGGCCCAGGCTGTTAAAAATTTAAACCATAAAAACCTGCATGTTGTTTTTGTGGGCGATGGTGTGTTGCAGCCGGAACTTAAAGAAAATATAGAGGGATTTGAACGGATGCACTTGCTTCCATTTCAAAACCAAACCATGATGCCGGCTATTTATCGCCTTGGCGAAATATTTTGTTTGCCATCTGCCGGGCCTGGCGAAACATGGGGGCTGGCAGTAAATGAAGCGATGGCTAGTGGCACGGCTGTGTTGGTAAGTGATAAAGTTGGTTGTACTACAGACTTGGTGCAAGAGGGAATTAACGGTTATAGTTTCCGGTCAAATGATATTAACGACCTGAAGGATAAAATAAATAAAATGATCAGTAACAGGGACATACTTGCATCAATGGGTGCAGCTTCTGTAATACTAATTCAGAATTGGAATTTTGACTCCATTGCATCAGCGGTAAAAGAAGTGTTTTAACGGGCATGAGTGAACCTAAAAGATTATTGGTTATTGCAGGGGGCTCCTATATTTATGGTGCTGAAAAAGTAACGCTTGATGTAATCAAAGGATTAAGTGAAGCAGGATATGAGGTTAATGTAATCATCAGTGGTTGGAATGACGGAGTGTTTGCAAAAGCACTTGATAAATTACACGTGAAATATTATTCACTCAAGCTGGGATGGTATTATACTTCTAAAATATGGTGGTCGTTAGATTCACTTGTTCATTATCCGGGGGCATTAATCAAATTCTTACGTGTCAGAAAATTTTTTAAAGATTGGCCGGTTTATGTTATTTCTTTTAGGCAGGTTATTTTGTTGTGGCCTTTTTTTAAAAAAAATATAGTTTACCATGTGCATGATGCAAATGCAGGAAGCCGGCAATCACAGTATTTCTTAAAAATAATTGACAAGAAGGCTAGTAAATTTATTGCCGTTTCTGAATTTATAAAAGAAGACCTGGTATCATGCGGTATATTATCCGATAAGATTGAAGTGATTTACAATGGTATAGAAATATTGCCTGTACTCCGGAAAAATACAAATCATTCAGGTACGCTTAACATTGGAATTGTGGGACAGGTAATTGAAAGAAAGGGGCATGTTAATTTGGTAAAGGCCATTCATTTGTTGGTTATAAATGGTATAGATATACAATTGATCATCGCAGGAGAAGGCGATACGGATTTTACTGTAAAACTTAAATTACTGATTGCTGATCTTGGCTTGGCACCGAAAGTAACCTGGCGTGGGTTCAAAAAAAATCTTGAGGAAATTTATCAAGATATTAATGTGTTGGTTGCTCCAACAATTTCACCCGAACCTTTTGGCCTAATAGCTATCGAAGCAAATATGCTTGGTATACCAGTGATCGTTTCAAACAAAGGAGGTTTTAAAGAAACAGTAACAAACGGGGAGAATGGTTTTTTGATAGACCCCGACGATACTGAACAAATGGCCAGTAAAATTGAATATTTTTATAGTAACCGCAATGCAATTGAAACGATGGGGCAAAAGGGATGTGAGAATGTAGTGCAATATTTCAATCAAAAAATAATGATAAAAAAAATAGATAAAATATTAACTGTTTTATGAAAGGAAATGCACTAATACATTATATAAAATATTTTTTGGGAATAGATAAGCCAGAAACTCAAACAACGGTTAATGAACGGGCGGCTATTAAAAAATATGCAGCAGATGTTATGCTTGCTGTTGAAATCGGTGTTTTTGAAGGGGTTAATACAACTACCATTGCTGAAGCAATACATCCTCAGGGGAAATTATTTGGAATAGATCCTTTTTTTAAAGGCCGGCTGGGAATATGCTATCATGAAATAATAGCACGTCAATTGATCAGTAAAGCAAAACTGCAACAAAAAGTAAAAATACTTCCAGTATTCAGTTATGATGCATTAAATAAAGTTCCCGGAGATATTGATTTCATATTCATTGATGGCGATCATAGTTAT
Organism: Chitinophagaceae bacterium; assembly: GCA_031360765.1. GTDB lineage: Bacteria > Bacteroidota > Bacteroidia > Chitinophagales > Chitinophagaceae > Ferruginibacter. The sequence continues at coordinate 8,155 of JANMBZ010000130.1, read as the reverse complement.
GAGGGTTTTGCTAGGGATTGGAATGATTGGTCTTCCAAAATTAAAATAAATGGCATAATCGCATTGCACGATACTGCCCAACCAGCACATGATGTTACAGTAAAAGAGCTTGGGTCATATCGGTATTTTAATGAACAAGTAGCAACAGATAAAAGATTCGAAATTATTGAAACAATAGACTCACTAAACGTATTAAAAAAAATAACTCAAGGGTAATGAGGATTCATGCCATAATTATAGCACTCAATGAAGAGGATTTCATCTGTGAGACCATTAAACCTCTTTACAAATACTGTTCAGGCATCAGTGTGATTACACAATACGACAGGGATTATTATGGCAAACCTGTAAAACCTGATAATATGGTAAGCCAGGTTCTCACCTATCCGGACCCTGAAGGAAAAATACATCTGGTAGTTAGAAGGTTCAATGATGAAACAGCTTCCCGTAATCATGAAATGAATGCTCTGTTATTTGATGCTTCTAAAAAAATACAAACACATGGAGTTGACAAAGAACTCGTTGCAGCATTTCATCAGCCACCCGACTATTTTCTGATTTGTGATGCGGATGAAATTTATGATTCAGATACTTTGCCACAGATAATTGAATACCTTAAAAAAAAGAAACCCACGGCTATGCGGGTAAGTGGCTATAATTATTTTTTAAGCTGGAACAGGAGAGAGCCCCGTGAAAAATATGTACACAATCACTTTGGGTTTGTAAAAGCGGGGTTGTTTTTTGAACAGCGCCGTGTTTTGAACTGGAACGAATCGAGGCTGAATAAACTGGGATCAAAATTTGGATTTCCGGCTTTGGGGTCAAGGTTTTATAATTTTATTGATTGTCCCTGGGAGATAGGTATGATGCATCATGCGGGTTATGTAAGAAGAAATAAAGAGAAATTAATTGAAAAGATGGCCAAGCATTCTCATCTGGAAGCGCATCCTCCAGAATTTTTAGAACAGGTACTTAAACAAGAATTTGAATTTGTGAGCACAAGCCTTTTGCCTGCAAACATTCAAAACGGAAATTGGCCAGAGAGTTTTTTTGAAACCCAGCAATAAGGATATTGATTTTTGATACTAATACTAGTCATAGCTTTTTGTCTTATACTTTACAGTGACCAGCCAGCGTTGATGATTTTTAGTTTGCTGAGTCTTTATTTAAGTTATGGTTTGTTTTGGCGCAGGTATGAGCCAAAGATTATTTTCTTTGGTGTACTCATGTCATGGTTGAGTATTACAATAAAAATATTTTATTCAGATTTTACTGGCCTCAGATATGAGAGTCTTTCTTCCAGTATTAATATTGTAGAAACAACTTACATTTCATTAATCGGGTTTTGTATTTTTTGCTTTGGCCTTTGGCTTGCAATTAAAGACCTGAAACTTACTAATGAAAAAATGAATGAGTTGTTTTACAGCCCTGTTAATTTTAGGAGGATTTTGATTGTATATCTTGTTGCCTCTTTGGGTAACATAACATTAAAATCTTTTGTTTTCTTTTTTCCAGGCTTTTCGCAACTTTTTTCAGGATTTCTTCAAATGAAACTTGGCTTTCTTTTCCTGATTGTTTTTTTTGCATTTAAAACCAGGAAAAATCTGTTGCTCGTATTTGCTATCATTATAGCGGAAGTTATTCTCAGCCTGTTCAGTTTTTTCTCTTCTTTTAAAGATATCATCATTACTGCCATAATTATCATTACAATGTTCCCCAACCGGCTTACGCCTAGGGAATCTTTTATTGCAGTTATGCTTGGGATTGCTTTTCTGTATTCAATCTTTTTATGGCAATCTGTAAAAGGTGATTACCGGGCATTTTTAAATGCCGGAGAGCGCTCACAAGCGATTGTTGTATCGCAGGAAGACGCATTGAAGAAATTACAGAACCTTTCTGAGAATTCAGTAAATACCAATAAATCGGATGTGTTTTATCAAACCATCGACCGAATATCCTATATAGAATTTTTTTCGCAGGTAACTGAAAATGTTCCCAAAAAAATACCTTATGAAAAAGGGAGTTTGTGGAAGGAAAATATTCTGCACGTTTTGCAACCCAGAATTCTATTTCCAAATAAAGGTTCCATTGATGACAGCAAAATGGTAAATAAATATGCCACCCGTAAAGTTGCGGGAGCAAAACAAGGTGCCAGTTTCAGTTTAGGCTATATGGCCGAGAGCTATATTGATTTTGGCCCTTACCTGATGTTTATCCCTATTTTTTTTGTTGGCTGGTTGCTGGGCTTTATTTATAAAACAATTATGCTGCAAAGTATTAATTATTTATGGGGCTTTACCATGGTATCCTCCTTATGGATTAATATTAATTGCAACGGTACACCTGGTACCAAAATACTGGGCTGGATACTGATGTACTATATCGCTTTCTTATTTTTCAGGTACCTGCTGATGAAGCCGCTTGATAAGTATATCAGGGGCGGTATTATTAATCCTGATTTTGTTAAATAAATCATTTACTGCAATCAGAAAGCTTTTATTTGTGTACGATCATTTTTATCCGGCATACCGTGCTGGTGGCCCCATACAATCTTTAACCAACCTGGCTAACGCTTTGCAGCATGGTTATGAAATTTCGGTTGTTACCAGTGCCGGTGATCATAACACAGCAGGCACATTACCGGGAATAAAAATTAATGAATGGAGCTGTGTTAAATTTCCAGGGGCAAAATCAACGATTGAGGTTTATTATGCACTAAAAGAAAAAGTCAGCAGCCATTTCTTTTTATCAATACTACAGAATAAAAAGCCTGATCTGATATACCTGAATGGCATTTTCTCTTTCAGGTTTGTGATTATACCTTTAATTGCTGCTAATAAATTAAAAACTAAAGTAGTGCTTTGCCCCAGGGGCATGTTGCAAAGCGGGGCATTGGCAGGCAAATCTTTTAAAAAGAAAATATTTTTAAAAGCACTTAAATTATCGGGCCTTGTAAAAAATATAACCTGGCATGCAACCAATACCGAAGAAGCGGATGATGTAAAAAAAATATTCGGTAGCAGTGCAAATGTTATTGTAGCAGGTAATATTCCAAAGCGACCATTTGAAACCATAGTTGCTTCGGATAAAAAAGCAGGGGAGTTTCGGCTGGTTTATATATCATTAATTGCAGCAAAGAAAAACCTGTTGCAGTTAATTGAGCTGGTAAATAAATCTAATGGTGTAAGTCTTGATATTTATGGCCCTGTTAAGGATAAAGATTATTGGCAAACTTGTAAGCCTGCAATTGCTGATAGTAAGGGAGCAGTTAGTTACAAAGGAGAATTAAAACCGGAACAGGTTCAGGAAACTTTTGCATTATACGATGCCTCTGCCTTACTTACAAAAGGCGAAAATTTTGGTCATGCGTTGTATGAAAGTCTGAGTGCCGGCCGGCCACTGATAACCAGTTTTTTTACACCCTGGAGCAACCTGGATGAGAAAGAAGCAGGCTGGAACCTGGATATTGGTAATGATGAAATGTGTTTGGCGACATTGCAATCAATTGCGCAAATGGATAGGGATACATTCAGCAGCTATTGCGAGGGGGCACATAAATTGGCAAATAGTTATTATAAAGCATCGGCCGATTTGAGTAATTACCATCAGTTATTTGGTTAAGCGAAATATGGTGATTTGGTACTATTGCTAATGAGCTGATTTAATTTTGCTGATTAGTTTTTATAATTGATTTTATTCTTTGTGATGAAAACAGTTAAACATGCATATAGCGGGCTTTTAAAAGAAATCAGGCAACTGGTTGAGCAAGCGAGGTATAATGTTGTAAGAATTATTAATACTGAGTTGCTATTAACTTACTGGAATGTTGGCAGGCTGATTGTTGAAAGAGAAAAGGAAGAGAAAATTGATGATAGCTCTCTTCGGCAAATGTTTATAGACCTTTCAAAAGAACTTAGCAGGGAATTAGGTAAGGGGTTTTCCCGTTCCAACCTTTTTGCCATGCGAAGTTTTTACATACGTTTTAATATGTTTGATACTGACCTGACAGTGTCTGGACAAAAATTAAAAAAAAATCAAAAAAAGCCAACGGCTTCCGGTAAATCAAAAATTGTCCTGACAGTGTCTGGACAATTAAGCTGGTCACATTACTGTGAACTATTGAAATGCAATGATGATATTGAAACAGGCTTTTATAAGCAGACAGCTATTAGGGAAAACTGGTCTGTACGAGAGCTTCGCCGTCAAATAGATAGTGCTTTATTTGAGCGTATAGCATTAAGTAAAAATGCAAATGCTGTAATGAAAATGGCTAATAATGGCCAAATTGTTAAAAACGAAAATGATATAGTTAAAGATCCATACGTTTTGGAATTTCTGAACATACCAGAACAGAACATTTATTCTGAAAAAGATCTGGAGCAGCAAATTATTGATAATCTTCAAAAATTTATTCTTGAATTGGGTAAAGGCTTTGCATTTATTGCCAGGCAGTTTCGTATTACACTAAACAACAAACACTATCGTGTTGATTTGGTTTTTTACCACCGTATTTTAAAATGCTTTGTATTAATTGACCTTAAAATAAAAGCTATAGAACATAATGATATTGGACAAATGAATCTTTACCTTAACTATTTTGAAACTGAACAAAATGAGGAAGGTGATAATAAACCCATAGGTATCATACTTTCAAAACATAAAGACGATGTTACAGTGGAATATGCTATCAGAGGTATTACAAATAAAATCTTCGTTTCAAAGTATCAACTTTATCTGCCAGATAAAAAGATGCTGCAAAAGAAAGTGCAGGAAATATTGGATAAAGTGTAAAAAGCAAAAAAGTACAACCACATCAAATTTTTGTACCAGCTTGAGTTTACTCCTGCTAAAAACTTAATAAAATATTAAACGTTCCTTTGCTAAAAATATGAATTTTAAAGCCTTCGTTAACAAACGTATCCTTATTTACCTTGTAAAATTCATAGGTGCATTTTGCTTTTTTTATTTTGGTACAGTTGCCATTATTGGCCTCTCGGCACCGGTAGGTTATTACAGTGCTTTTGTTGACAACTACCTGAATTTTATTCCTTTTTTCCGGTCAACTTTACTTAACGGCACTAAAGCGTTTGTTTATTTGTTTGGATACGAATCGTATATACCTGTAAATACACAAATCAGATTGGTGGGCGGTGGTGGAGTAAACCTGGTATATACCTGCCTTGGTTATGGCGTAACCAGTTTCTGGCTGGCTTTTGTTTTTGCTAACCAGGGCAGCTTTATAAAGAAATTGTTGTGGATGCTTGGCGGCAGCCTGCTGATATGGATTATAAATGTGCTGAGGATAAGTATGGTATTACTGGCCAATGGTAAAAAATGGAATATTCCGTTTAATATAGATAATCATACACTATTCAATATTGCTGCCTATATTGCTATTTTTAGTATGATTTATTTTTTTGACAGAAGTAGTAAAGCAAAAGCTACAACATAATATGATGGATTTAAGTGCGTACAATAATGAATGGTATAAGCCTGGTTCGGCTTTAAAGCGATTATTATGGTATTGCTTTAATGGAATATTTTTTAAAACGGGCATATTGCCGGTGTATGGTTTAAAAGTTTACGTTTTGCGGTTATTTGGTGCTAAAATTGGTAACGGGGTTTTAATAAAACCCTGTGTTAATATAAAATACCCCTGGTTTTTAGAAATTGGAGATTTTACCTGGATTGGCGAAAATGTTTGGATAGATAATCTCGGCATGGTAAAAATCGGATCAAATGTTTGCATATCACAAGGTGCTTACCTTTTAACCGGCAATCACGATTACAAAAAGCCATCATTTGATCTGGTGGTTAAAAGTATTATCATTGAAGATGGAGTATGGATTGGTGCAAAGGCAATTGTTTGTCCGGGTGTTACCTGTAAAACGCATGCTGTATTAACTGTGGGTTCGGTATTAAGTAATGATATGGAAGCGTATGGAATTTACAGAGGTAATCCTGCTACAAATACTGCAATGCGAAATATTATAAATTGATATTTACACCTGTTTTGTAAAGGCACTCCTTAAAAAAAACACCGGCATGTGAATCTTTGGACTGCTTTTTGAGAACCAGTATGGACATGCTTCTGCTGGAAAATATTTTATTGAAAAGGGTTAAATAACGGTATTTTGTTTCTAAAATATCTTTTAATTTACTTTACGGGCATATTGAGAATTGCCCTATATTTACTTACGCTATGAAGGTTACTATCATTACTGTTACGCTCAATTCTGAAAAATATCTGGAAGATTCCATTCTTTCGGTAATTAAGCAGGATTATGCAGATATTGAGCACATCATCATTGATGGTGTATCAACTGATGGTACACTCGCCATTATTGAAAAATACAAAGATCATATTGCACAATGGGTTTCGGAAAAAGACTATAGCATGTACGATGCCATAAATAAAGGCATGCGTATGGCAACGGGCGATATTATTGGTACTTTAAACAGCGATGATATACTGGCCGCCAAAGATGTTATCAGTAAAATAGTACAATGCTTTGAAGCGGAAAAAACAGATGCTGTTTATGGTGATCTGTTGTATGTTGACCAGGATGATACCAACAAAGTATTGCGCAAATGGAAGGGGGGTGCATTTAATAAAAATAAATTCCGTTATGGGTGGATGCCTGCACATCCTACTTTTTATTTTCGCCGTCACCTGTTAGATACCTGCGGATATTACGAAACACATTTTTTTTCAGCGGCAGATTACGAGTTTATGACCCGTTACCTGTATTATTATAAAACAAATGCCGCTTATATTCCAAAGCTGTTTGTAAAAATGCGCCATGGCGGTATGAGCAATGGCAATGTTTTTCGCAGGCTGCGGGCCAACCGCAGAGATTACCTGGCTATGAAAAAGAATCACGTACCAATGCCATTGGTAGTATCATTACTAAAGCCCATGATTAAACTGCACCAATATACCAATATGGGTATTACGCGTTTTTTTTCCTGATATTAATGGGCCAAAGATTTATATGAAAGGTTGCTGCGCAACTTTTTTATTTTGCCACAGAAGCACTGAAACACGGAAAGAAAGGATTTGCTGCGCAAATTTTTTTAGCCACAGTTGCTTCGACAAGCTCAGTACTCAGATTTACAGGGATTTATTTTGCCACGAAGGCACTGAAACACGGAAAGAAAGGATTTGCTGCGCAACTTTTTTGTTTAGCCACAGAAGCACTGAAACACAGAAAAGAAAGAATTTGCTACGCAAATATTTTTAGCCACGGATTCCACACATTTCCACGGATTAGTTTGCTGTTTAAAATATAGTGTGCATGACGAATGGATGAAAAATTAGTGTACTGATCCTGGAGAAGTATCTGTGGTAACAACCTCTGCCGAAGGATAAAATAACCCTTATGGCCTTATTTAAATTTCCTTAATTCATGTTTAATCTGTTTAAAAAAAATAAGAAAGATGCTGTTGCAGTTGGTTTGCAGGTTACCGGCAAGCTACCCGTAACGGTAGATATGCATTCGCATATACTGCCGGGAATAGATGATGGCTCGCCAGATGTAGAAACATCGCTGTTACTGGTTAAGGGGCTTTATGATATGGGTGTAACAACCTGTATTGCCACCCCGCACATCATTGGCGATTTATACCGCAATACTGATGAAACTATTGAACCGGCACTTTTAAAATTGCAGCAGGCATGTGCAGCAGCAGCATTGCCCATGAAGCTATCTGCAGCAGCAGAATATATGCTGGATGATTATTTTATGGACCTACTTAAAAGCCAGAAACCTTTACGTACGCTGCATAATAATTTACTGTTAACTGAATTGCCTTACAGTTCTGAACCCGCAAACCTGCAGGAAATGCTGTTTCATATTATTACGGCGGGTTACCAGCCGGTGCTGGCGCATCCCGAAAGATATTTTTATTTTCATCATGATTTGGAGGAATATAAATGGCTTAAAGATCTTGGTTTTATTTTGCAGGTAAATATGTTATCGCTAACCGGTTATTATGGCAAAGAGGTGGCCCGTGCTGCAAAATATATACTGGATGAAGGTTTGGCTGGTATGGTAGGTACAGATATGCATCATGATAAGCATTTAAGAGCTCTGCAATCATCGGAAAACCAGAAACTGTTTATTAAGTATGTAAAAGATGCTGATTTGATGAA
>JANMBZ010000118.1:0-8059 GCA_031360765.1 Chitinophagaceae bacterium | reverse complement strand
GGTTTTTACTGAAAGTGTATGCACCCTGTAACTGGTTGGTATAGCGGTTGCTTGTATATTTTTTATCTATGGCTTTATAGTTACCGTAGTTGATGGCTCCTCTGTTTAGTATATCTTCCTGCAGCAGATCGGTACGGAAATAAATATTGAATGGCCCTTTATCATAACTGATCCTGGCATTGCCCAGCCATTGTTCTTTTGGTAACCATATTTTTTCACGGCCGTATGCATCTCCGCCAAAACCATTCAGTTCGTTATGAGAACCACCTGCAGTAAAGCCCCAATTATTTTTTTTATAATCAACATTTATATTTTGCTGATGAACCCCTTTGTAATTAAAAGCATGATATTCTTTACCCGAAGTTTCTTCCTGCACTTTTGCTGATAGGGTAAGTCCGTTGCTCTTATTCTTTTTTGTAATGATATTGATAACGCCGGCCAACGCATCTGAACCATAAGAAACCGACATAGGGCCTTCCACAATCTCAATACGATCAATCGTGTTCACATCAACCTGGTTAAGGCTTTCACGGGTATCGCCACGGTCAATCATGGCCACGCCATCCAATAAAATTTTTACATTGCGGCCACTCATGCCCATCAATTGCACATCGGTTGTACCTAATGTGTTATCTGCAGCAAAGCGAAAACCAACCTGTGTATTCAGCACCTGCTGTACATTGCTGGCTCCACTTTGTACAATACGTTCGTTGTTAATAACCCTGATCTGGTAAACCGATTTTTTTAGCGTTTGTGGCTTGTACTGACCGGTTACTACCACTTCTTCCAGGTTTTTGTGGAATAAAGAATCCTGTTGGGCAAAAGCCTCGCTGGCATTGCATAGCAGCGCAATGAGGCTGATGCATTTAATTGTTTTTTTCATGTATTGCATTTGTGAATTCAAAAAAAATATGTCTGTTTTGTTAGTTTGATGGTACAAAGTTGGTGACGCAACAAGCAGCAATTATCATAGAATTGTCATGTTGTTAAATAACTGTTGTAAATCATATTCTTTTACCAAAAGATGACAGAAAACATGACGAAAAACAAAACAGGTGCTGATTAAAATCAGCACCTGTTTTGTAAATAAAATTATGTGTAAGGTTTTCTTTAAAATTTTGCAGCAACTGAAACAAAAAATGTTCTGCCATCTGCCGGTAATGCACCCGGCCCCGGATATCCACCCGCACGGCGTGTAAAATATTTTTCGTTACCCAAATTATTAATACCCGCTTTTAAGTTCAGTTTAGCCGAGTATTTATAAACAGCAGTTAAATCAATAACAGTATAAGATGGGATTAAACCGTTTTGTGCATTGGCTGTTGCAGTAACCGTATTGTTTGCATCCGAAAAAGAATCATCTACATAGCTCAACTGGCCGGTTAAAGACAGGTCGCTGTAAGAAACAGTTATACCCGTTCTGATAATATTTTCAGGTGCATTCTCCACTTTTTTATTTTTAAGATTGGTTTCTACCAATTGGTTGCTGCTGTTCTTGGTAATTACTTTCAGGTTGCCGTATTGTGCATCGGTATAACTGTAACTTACAAATACACTTGCATCTGCCTTATTTATTTTTTTACTAAAAGCCTTCACCGGGCTGAATTCAACAACAGCTTCAAACCCTTTGCTGCTGCTGTTGCCCACATTGGTGCGGTAATTATAAAAGCTACCATCGGTTCGCTGCTGTACAATAGTACCAATGCGGTTATTGTACTGCAGGTAAAAAATGCCGGCATCAAAAAACAGGTAATCTTTTATTTTACCACGGTAACCCAGGTCTGCATTATAACCCCTGGCATCTTTCAGGTCCTGGTCAATTACATCGGTTGTTGGCGGTGCTGTTAAATCTGCAAACTGCACCGGTCTGTATGCCTGTGTAATGTTGGCATAAATCTCAGTTTTTTTACTGGTATGGTATTCTGCACCAATGCCTGCCAATACAAAGCCTCTCGATTTTTTCTGGTTCTGTAAAATAATTTCGGCGCCGGTATTGGTAAATCCGTTTCTGCCACTTGCATTGCCGGTAATGTATTCATAACGAATGCCCGGTATAATTAAAAAGTTTTTTGTTACATGAAAAATATTTTCTGCAAAGGCAGCTACGTTTGTTGTTTTAAAATCAATATCACGGTTCCATATTCCATCCGATAAGGTCATATCGTAATTAGTGCCGGTGGTACCTTTGCCATCGGATGCATACCGGAAAGTACCACCCCTGTAAAATCTAACTCCGGCAGCAAAGGTTTGTTTGCTGTTAAATAAATTATAGTCAGTTATAAAACGTGCTTCCAGGCCTGCATTGCGGTACTTATCTGCATTTACATTTCTGGCATTGTACTGGTTGGTGCTTTTATTAATAGTATCTGCCACAATAATTCCTCCTTGGGGAATGTAACCAACACTGTTCCTATCGCCCCAGATACCAAATAGTTTTACATTTAACCGGCTGTGTTCATTAAAATCATAATTGGCAATGATGGCTGCAGTTGTCCAGGTAATATCAAACCAGTTGCGGCTGCGGTAACTCTGTTTAATATCCTGTTGCAATTGTGTATCTGTTAATCCGCCTGGTTGCTGACTGCGGATATTTGAACGCATCACTTCTGTAGTTAAAGAGAATTTTTTATTGATCTTGTAAGTAAATGTTCCAAAACCCGAGTTGGTATAATACTTACTGTTTTGGCGGTATCCATCGGCATTGCGGTGATCGAAAAAAGCATAGTAATGAAGTTTTGTTGTTTTGCCGCCAACAGCATTATAACTGTTGAACAAGCCATTGCTGCCAATGGTTTGCTGTGTTTCAAACTCAAATTTTTTATTGATTTCACTCCCATTGCGTAAAATATAATTTACCAGTCCGCCAAACTGCGGGCCATATTGCAAGGCGCCCTGGCCTCTTACAATTTCAATACGCTGCACCGCCTGTAATTGTGGATTGTAATAAGCTTCCGGATATCCGAATGGATCTGCCGCAATATCATAACCATTCTGCCTTACATTAAATTCCCAACTGCGGTTGGGGCTTAATCCTCTTGCTGCCAAACCTATCTGAATACCGCTGCCATCGCTCTCCCAAATATGTATGCCGGGCACTTTGGCAACAATTTGCCGCATGTTATTGGTTACTATATTGCCTTTTACATTGTCCAGTACAATTAATGCATTTTTTTTACCTGCATAGATTGATGTGCCCACAATTTCGGGCAATTGCTGAATATCACTTTTACTGTACCGGCCAACTACGGTTACATCGGGTAGGTATTTATGAGTTGGTTCTGTTGTATCTGCCTTTGGCAAATTGTTTTTATTCTGTGCACTTGTTGATATGCTGATTAGCAGTATCGCAATAATAAAGTTAATTTTTTTCACCGTGTTTTTTTTTGATGGCAAAACTCCTTCCATTCAAAAACAAAAAGCTTTTTAATCGGGAAAACTATTTACGTAAAAGGGAAAACTAGTGTATCAGCAATTCACAGGGCTTAATACCCGTGTGTTTTTTAAACGCTGTAGAAAAGTGAGAGATGGATGAGTAGCCCAGCAACATAGAAACTTCTGTTACGCTCAGGCCTTTATCGTACAATAAATATTTAGCATGTTCCATTCTTTGGCTTTGATAAAAATCGAAGATGGTGGTACCGAAAATTTCTTTAAACCCTTTCTTTAAATAACACTCATTAATGGCAACTTTACGGCTTAAAGCCTTGATGGTAATGGGTTCGCCAATATGCTGCAGTAAAACTTCCCGTGCCTTAATGATTTTTTCCCGGTCATCGGCATTTTGCAAAAACTTGCAGGTGAATTCCATTTCTTTATCATCGCCCAGCATACAATCCATGCTGTAAAGCAATAAGATTTGTGTTTGCGCATTTATAAAAATATTCTCTCTTGTATCGGTATAAGTATGGTTCAGTAATGCTTCAATGGCGGTTCTGGTTTTACCGCATAAAGGCAATTGTTTGCTGAAAGATGTTTTGTGTTTAAAGGACAGCACGTTTTCTGTTAAGCCGGTTTCGGTACTGTTATTTGTAAATTGGGTAAGATAGTTTGGTTTAAAACTAAAGCTTACCACATCTACACTATCTACTTTTTCAACACAGCTTTTGCTGGTGCTGAATTTACAAAAATCGCATTCGGTTTGTTTTTGCCTGCAATACACATTACCGCTTACACAAAATTTAAGCTCCAGGTAATTGGCTTCGGGGTTATTTTTTTCTACATGGTAAATTAAAATACCGGTATCATCAATATTCCATTGTGGTTGTTTGCGGTAGCGGTTAATAGAATAATTTACCGAGCCAGGCACCACCCTGTCAACATGCAGTAACACATCCAGTTCCTCCTGTAAAAAGGGTTGGCGGTGTGCAATGCTTAATATATCGAATTGTTGATTCATTGAAAAATTTCGATGCAAAGATACGAAAACAGGGTCAATGTTTAAAGGTTTAACGTTTAAAGTTATCAGAGGGTTCGATGCATGTAAAAAAATGATTGCCGGTTAGTAGTAAAACTTATCGAAATTCGTGTAATTCGTGCCTTAAATTCGTGTAATCCATCATGCACAAATTGGTGAAAACCCGTGTATAAAATCCCTTCAAAATAAACCCCTTTTAATTGCCTGAAACGCCTGTTTTTGCGTACCTTCGCCCGAATCTTAATTTTTCCTATTAAAAGAGATTTTGAACGAAAATATGAGCACAGAAACAGCAGCAGTTCCTACCCCAGCCAATACAGGTTATGGCGCAGACAGTATCCAGGTTTTAGAAGGTTTAGAAGCGGTTCGTAAAAGGCCCGCCATGTACATTGGCGATATAGGTGTAAAAGGCCTGCATCACCTTGTTTACGAAGTGGTAGATAACTCCATTGATGAGGCACTTGCAGGTCATTGTAAAAATATTACCGTAACAATTAACGTAGATAATTCCATTACGGTTGAAGATGATGGCCGTGGTATTCCCACAGGCATGCACACCAAAGAGAATAGGAGTGCATTGGAAGTTGTGATGACCGTTTTGCACGCCGGTGGTAAGTTCGATAAAGATTCTTACAAAGTATCTGGTGGTTTGCACGGTGTGGGTGTAAGTTGCGTAAATGCTTTAAGCAGCAAATTGCATGTAGTGGTAAACCGCGATGGTAAAAGGTTTGAGCAGGAATATGCAACCGGTATTCCCCAATATCCAGTAAGGGAAATTGGGAATTCTGATACACATGGTACTACGGTTCAGTTCTGGCCCGATCAATCTATATTTATTACGAGTGTTTACAACCGTGAAATTTTAGAAGCTCGTTTAAGAGAACTTTCCTTCTTAAACAGAAAAATAACCATTCATATTAATGATTTAAGAGAGGTGGAGGAAGACGGATCAACCTACACAAAAACTTTTTACAGCGAAGGTGGCATTGTAGAGTTTGTAGAGATGCTTGATAAAAATGCCAACCGTAATTCTTTATTGCCCACCGTAATTTATTGCGATGGCTACGATGCGTCCAGCAATGTAACGGTAGAAGTTGCCATGATCTACAACACCGGCTACCAGGAACATCTTTTTAGTTATGTAAATAATATCAATACCATTGAAGGGGGAACGCATGTGGCTGGTTTCCGCCGTTCTATTACCCGTGTTTTTAAAAGCTACGGCGAAAAAGAAGGCATGTTTGAAAAAGCCAAGGTTGAAATTGAAGGTGATGATTTTAGAGAAGGATTGAGTGCCATCATTTCTGTAAAAGTACCCGAGCCTCAGTTTGAAGGCCAAACAAAAACCAAGTTGGGAAATAATGAAGTGATGGGTGTTGTGGATTCAACCTTAAGTCGTGTATTATCTGCTTTCCTGGAAGAGAATCCTAAAGATGCAAAGACCATTATTCAAAAAGTAATATTGGCCGCACAGGCAAGGGCAGCCGCTAAAAAAGCCCGTGAAATGGTGCAGCGCAAGAGTGTGCTAACCGGTGGCGGTTTACCCGGTAAACTGGCCGATTGCAGCGATAAAGATCCACAGCGTTGTGAGTTGTATCTTGTCGAAGGAGACTCGGCTGGTGGTACAGCCAAACAGGGCCGTGACAGAAGTTACCAGGCCATACTGCCTTTGCGTGGTAAAATTTTGAACGTTGAGAAAGCAATGGAGCATAAAATTTATGATAATGAGGAGATACGCAATATGTTTACAGCATTGGGTGTAAAAATTGGTACACCTGAAGATCCCAAAGCACTGGACTTATCAAAACTGCGTTATCATAAACTCATCATCATGACGGATGCTGACGTGGATGGTAGCCATATTGCAACTTTGATTTTAACCTTCATCTTCCGTTATATGAAAGAGCTGGTAGAGCAGGGTTATGTATTTATTGCCCAGCCGCCATTGTATCTTGTTAAAAAAGGAAAGGAGCAATCTTACGCCTGGACGGATGAAGAACGTAAAGCATTAATTAAATTATACGGGCAGGGAAAAGATGAAAGTGTAAACACACAACGTTACAAAGGTTTGGGAGAAATGAACGCCGAGCAACTTTGGGAAACCACTATGAACCCGGCAACCCGTACTTTAAAGCAGGTTACTATTGAAAGCTCTGCCGAAGCCGATCGTGTGTTCAGTATGTTGATGGGAGATGAGGTTCCGCCACGCAGAGAATTTATTGAAACACATGCCAAATATGCAAAGATAGATGTGTAATATCATTTAAGACAAAAACAGGCAAAATGCTCTAAACCGGTATAAAATGCCTGTATTTCAAGCTAAAAACAAGCGTTTTTAAAATATTTTTTAATATAATTTATCACCATTTTTAAAGGCGCTTTTGCCCCTTTTTTATTGCAGCATTCATATATGCTGATATATGTGGCCGCTTAGCTGGTTTTTAGCGTAAACTATTGTCTGCTAAGGGTTTTAAGCTGTATATCTGTATTAGTAATATAGTTTTTAAGTATAAAATATCTTGTTTTACGTATAAAAGTGCAAAAAGCAGTTGGGGATAAACTCACCCCTTTTATACTTGTTTTCAAGCTGAATTACGTAGTGGATTTTTGCCAAAAGCGATATTTTTGGTAGCTTGTAATCAGTTCTATCGTAAGAACTCGCATTTGGCGAATTCCTACACCCATATTTACTAACCATATAAATTCATTAAAATGTCAAAAATGTTAACAGCTTATTGCATGAAAACAAAGGAAAAAAACGTTCCAATGCAGGATGCAGTAATAACGAAAACTTCCCGTGGTGGCTATATGGCCCAGGGCAATGATGGTAAAGGAAACAAAATGACTACCATGCTAAGCGAAGCAAATGCGCTGGAAGCCGTTAAAAACGGTGTGGCTAAAAAAGCCTGGTAAAATTTAAGTTTAAATTATTGAGGCCATTCTGCATTGCAGAATGGCCTTTTTGTTTTTAAATACGCCATTCATAAAATAAATCGAATAATAGAATAAAAATATTAATTTCATAGTCAACCCTTCTAATGCCGTTATAATGAAAAAAGCAGGACTGATTTTTTACTTTTTGTGTGCAGCCATGTTTTTGCATGCACAGGATAAACTCCCATCTTTTAGCAGTATTGATAAGGCTGATCTGGAAATGAAAGACTGCGATTTTGACCCAGGTGCCGAAGCCATGGTGCTGCTAGATGTTGGCGAAACTGATTTTAGCTACGAAGAAAATGCAGGATGGGTATCAGAAACCATTTACCGCATGCGTATAAAAGTTTTTAAAAAAGCAGCGGTTGACAGGGGCCAGGTAACCATGAGTTATTATTCAAAAAATAAAATAGAAAGCATTTACAACATAAGCGGCGTATCTTATAACCTGGATGAAAATGGTAAAGTAGCAGAATCGAAACTCGAAAGCAAAAACGTTTACGATAAGCCCATTAACAAAGATTTTTCTGAAGTTTCCTTTGCAATGCCAGATGTAAAAACCGGAACTGTTTTTGAATACCGGTATAAAATACGCCGCAAGTCGTACAGCTATATTCCCAGTTGGAATTTTCAGGAGGATATACCCGTAAAATACAGTGCCTACAATTTGGTGATACCCGAATATTTTCAATTTACTTTATTGGTAACCAA
>JANMBZ010000079.1:0-3198 GCA_031360765.1 Chitinophagaceae bacterium | reverse complement strand
GAAAATAACAATATAAGCCTATCCCGGCTTACAGAGTTTTTATTGCGTAAAGTTACCAGCAATCCATACCAATCTCTCGAAGATTTACCTATCTCTGCGTGGGTAAACATGCTTTGGTTTGATATTCAACTTCGCCTTCTGAAAGCATGTTTACCCACGCAGAGATAGGTAAATCTTCGAGAGATTGGTATGGATTGCTGGTAACTTTACGCAATAAAAACTCTGTAAGCCGGGATAGGCTTATATTGTTATTTTCGGCGTAATTTTTTGCCTTTCGGATGATAGTTTCATCAAAACTTAAAGTGATTTTTGCGTCCACAATACAAATTTATACTACAAAGATAAATAATCTATACGTACAACAAAGATATTTTTCTAAAAAGCTGTTTCAGTAAATTTAATTCCAGCCATTTCAAGGTGTTTAAGTACGGGTTCGTATACCTCTTTTACAGTTGGTATATGCAAACCTTTTAGTTTAATGGTTTCGTTTAAAATCAGTTTTGCAGCAATACCAAGCGGTAACCCAACTGTTTTTGCCATGGCCGTTCTAAGGCTGTCTTCACCTTTTACAACTAAGCAGCTTTTAAGGCTGTTTAATTTTCCATCCAATTCATATTCAAATTCATGCAGCATTACAATCATGTCTTTATCCTTCAATTCCATTCTTAGTTTTGTTTCAACCAAAAATTGTAAAATATCTGCGGATGTTTTTGCAGTTGTTGGAACTAATGCTTCATCAAACAAACCCAGGTATTCCAGCATCTGTTTATTTTTTACATTTACAAAAGGTAAAATGGATGCAGACCATTTTGAAAAGGTTAAGCCATTTACATCAATTGTTTCTGTTTCATTGGTAAGTCCTGCATGTACAACAGCATTCCACCCTTTAAAAAAATCAACATGGCGTAAAGTGGTTCTTAAAAAAGTTGCGGTATCAGGTAGTTTGTAAGTTGGTATATAACTTAGTGAATCACGGTTGGGATAAAATGCCAGGTCTTGCAATCCATCAAAAACAATTTCATTACTGCAATCAAAAAGTTCATTGTATAGAATCGTCTTGGTTTCATTGTTTTCTTTGTAAACAGCACCCGATTGCCCGGCCATCACTATATTTCGTGGGTTCCAGCTAATTTTGTAATGCCACGGGTTATCATCGCTATCTGGTGCAACAAGGCCACCACAGTGGCTTTTAAAAGAAGTTATTTTGCCGCCTTTTAATTTTATTTCATCAATAATCTTCATAGCACTCATGTGGTCAATGCCAGGGTCTAAACCCATCTCACAAATGAATAACAATTTGCGGTTGCTGATCTCATCTGCAAGGCTTTTCATCTTATCATCTAAATAAGAAGCTGTTAATAAATGCTTGCGGTATTCCACACAATCTTTGGCCACCAAAAAGTGCAGGGCAGGGGGCATCATCGAAATTACCACATGCGCCCTTTGTATTAATTTGCTTCTCTGTGCTTCGTTGGTAACATCCAGTTGCACCGCTTCTGCGTATTTTGAGTTGTTTGTTTTTAAGAGAATCTGCTCCCGGTTGCTATCTGCAATAATAAATTTCCAGTTATTAATTTCTGCTTCTTCAATCAAAAAATCTATTAAAACCGTGGCCGATTTTCCGGCGCCAATAAGTACAATCGTTTTCAAATAAAAAAGTTTTTGGCAAGATAGCCGATTTGATGATTTGTTGATTTGATAATTTGGTAATTGAGGTCAATTCCATCCTCAAATCATCAAATCGACTTATCACCAAATCGAAAAAATATGTGTAAAACTACCCCCTAAAAACAGCTTCTTTTATGCGGAATAACCGCCTTAAATCGGTACTTTCGCACACGATAAAAAATTATGGAAAATAACGACAATTTAAACGAAGAAAATCTGCCTTTAGACGGAGGAGATTTAAACAACCGCGGCCGCATTATACCAGTGAATATTGAGGAGCAAATGAAGACTTCTTACATCGATTATTCGATGAGTGTTATCGTTGGGCGTGCATTACCCGATGTACGTGATGGCCTAAAACCTGTTCACCGCCGTGTTTTATATGGCATGAGTGAGTTGAGCAACACCAGCAACAAACCTTATAAAAAAAGTGCCCGTATTGTGGGCGAGGTAATGGGAAAATATCATCCGCATGGTGATAGTGCTATTTACCAAACCATGGTACGTATGGCACAGGATTGGGCAATGCGTTATACCATGATTGATGGTCAGGGTAATTTTGGTAGCGAAGATGGAGATCCGCCGGCTGCTATGCGTTACACCGAGGTGCGTATGGAAAAGTTTGCAGAAGCAATGCTGGAAGATATTGAGAAAGAGACGGTGGATTATCAATTGAATTTTGATGATTCATTAAAAGAGCCGATGGTATTGCCAACCCGTATTCCTCAGTTGCTGGTAAACGGCAGCAGTGGTATCGCTGTAGGTATGGCCACTAATATGATGCCGCATAATTTAAGCGAGGTTATTGATGGTTGCATTGCTTACATTGATAATAAGGAAATTACATGCGAAGAGCTGATCAAATATGTGAAAGGCCCAGATTTTCCTACAGGTGGCGTTATTTATGGATTTGAAGGGGTTAAGGAAGGTTTATTAACCGGCCGTGGCAGGGTTGTGTTGCGTGGGAAAGTTGATATTGAAACCACTAAAACCGGCAGAGAAAAAATCATCATTACACAGGTACCTTACCAGGTTAACCGTGATATGCTGACTGCAAAAATTGGCGACCTTATCAATGATAAACAGATCGAAGGTATATCAGACGTAAATAATGAAAGTAATAATAAAGAAGGCACCCGTATTGTTGTTGATTTAAAGAAAGATGCTGTTGCACAGGTTGTTATTAATCATTTGTACAAACAAACAGAATTACAAACTTCTTACGGTGTAAATAATGTTGCACTGGTTAGAGGAAGGCCGAGGATTTTAAATCTGAGAGACCTTATCAGCGAATTTATTTTGTTCAGGCACGAAGTAGTTGTACGCCGTACACAATACGAATTACGCAAGGCAGAAGAACGTGCACATATTTTAGAAGGTTACATTATTGCACTGGATAACCTGGATGCAGTGATCAAACTTATCCGTGAATCATCTACACCAAATATTGCACAGGAAGGATTGCAAACACAATTTGGTATGAGTGAGATACAGGCAAAAGCAGTACTGGAACTTCGTTTGCAAAGGTTG
>JANMBZ010000076.1:0-7532 GCA_031360765.1 Chitinophagaceae bacterium | reverse complement strand
TGAATTTTGGCAACGTGCCGAAGAACGCAATGCCAACACCGCTAAACTGTACGCTCAGCTTGGCTTAACACAATATGCAGCTATGGAAGCTTTTGTGCGGTGGAAATTTTAAAAAATAATTTCGTACCTTAACAGTGGATTTAAAAGTAAAAAATGTTATGATTACAATAACCCCACAATACATAAAAGATACTGCAGGCAAAAAATTAGTTATCATCCCTGCCAAACAGTTTAATTCAATAATGGAAGAACTGGATGACCTAGATGACATTAAACGCTATGATGTTGCAAAAAAAAGAAAACAAACTTTTATTGATGCAGAAACTGTCTTTAAAAAAATAGAAGCCAAAAGGAAAAAGCATGTATAAAGTAAGGATTGAAAAATCTGTGCAAAAAACCTTAGAGAAAATTAACGATCCGTTTTATTCCAAAATAAAAAATGCGATTCTTAAACTTGCTGAAAACCCCCGCCCGGAGGGTTATAAAAAATTAAAAGGAAGAGATGGTTTCCGTATTAGGGTTGCCGATTACAGGATCATATACGACATTTTTGACGATGTACTTTTAGTAACGGTAATTGACCTGGGAAACAGAAAAGAGATTTACAAATAGTTATTCCTGTAGCTTAATAACATAAAAAAGCAAATTGATGCTGTGAATTTTGGCAACGTGCCGAAGAACGCAATGCCAACACCGCTAAACTGTACGCTCAGCTTGGCTTAACACAATATGCAGCTATGGAAGCTTTTGTAAGATGGAAATTTTAATATATTTAACCATGTGAGTAATCTCTTTGCAGGTACAGACAGCGTTTGGAGGATTTTTATTATCTTGAAGACTTCAATACTTTTAAATACAAGCGGCAATGAGAAAAATTATACTTTGTATTATTTTACCTTTATTAATTTTCAATCCATCAACACTTATAGCTCAAACCTGCTTTGGTTCTTTTGGCGGAGCCGATATAAATTTACCTTGTAACACGCTTTGTACTCCATTTACTGCTCAAATTCCAGAGATCAGGAGTACAGAAACATATACCGTTGCAAGCATCTCCTATCTGCCAAATCCTTATGTAACTTTTGCTCCTTACTTAACGCATCCGTGCACATCAAACCAGGATGATAAATTTTTTGCGCCTTCAAATTTTCAATTTAGTTTTTGTTTTTATGGTACAACTTATACCAGTGGCATTATTGGAACAAATGGAGTAATTTCTTTTAACCCCAATGATGCATTGAATGGTAATAATTATGTAATCAGCAATCCTATTCCTTTTGGAGGTACGGGTAACCAAAGTCCGGGTGCTTGTCCTACTCCTTCAGGTAGTAATTACCCAAGGCCCGCAATTTTCGGTTTATATCATGATATATTGCCTGATGATAATCCTGTTGGCATTCCTAAAATCGAATCAAGAGTAGTAGGCACCAGCCCCTGTAGAAAATTTATTGCAAGCTTTAATAAAATACCATTGTACGGTTGCCAGTCAGACTCTGCTACTTTTCAAATAGTTTTATATGAAGCAACTAATATCATTGAAGTTTATGTGGAGAATAAACCTTTTTGCTCCGCAGGAAACTCTGCGCCAATCATCGGTTTGCAAAATAGTAATTTATCCAGTTGGATTGCTGCACCCGGAAGAAATCTTTTTTCTAATGCAATAAGTAATGAAGCCTGGCAATTTAAACCAAATGGTGCAAGTTCGTTGCTTGATCATGTTGAGTTGGTTTTAAATAATACAGTGGTTGGCACTGGCACATTGGGCGCACTAAACAATGGTTTTTATGATGTTGATTTTGGAAACGTTTGTCCGCCAACAGGCATTAACCAATATGTAGTAAGAGGGGTTTATAAAGTTTGCAACGATAACCCTGCAACATTTTATTTTATAGAAGATACTGTAGAGATAAACCGCATTGCTCCATTCTTTGCAAATGCTACCACAACAAATCCTTTATGCAAAGGTTTAAGTACAGGGCAAGTAGTATTTAATCCGATTGGTACAACCAGCCCTTACGATTATTCAAAAGATGGTGGCGTAACCTACGTAACAAATAATACATTTACTGGCTTGCCAGCCGGCACTCATAATTTTAAAGTAAGAGATGTTAATGGTTGTGTAAAAGACACAGCCATCATAATTACCGAACCAACACAACTTACTGCATCAGCCATACCAACTTCAGCCACATGCCCCAATAATGATGGAACAATTACTGTAACAGGTGGAGGCGGAACTCCAGGCTACGAATATTCAATTGACAATGGTATTACTTATCAAACCCTAAATCTTTTTCCAAATTTACCAGTTGGCAGTTACAACAATATTAAAGTTAGAGATGCAAATCTTTGCGTATCATCTGTTGCTCCAAAAATAATTGCCTTAAACGACACCATGCGCCTGGAACTCGGTCCTGACAGTGCAATCTGCGTTGGCAGCAGCATCACCTTAATACCTCAAACCAATGCATTAACCGATACGTTTAAATGGACACCCAAGGCAACTTTGGATTATGATACCGTAAAAACGCCTGTTGCAAAACCAAACGATACCACCAAATATTACCTTACAGCCAAATGGGGTATTTGCAGCAGAAAAGATTCCATCACCATAAATGTAAAGCACAAGCCCATTGCCAATGCCGGTAAGGATACAACGGTTTGCTATAAAACAAATGCAACCTTATTTGGGAGTGCAAGTAATTTATCGGGTACTGTAAATTTTGCCTGGAGCCCGCCGGATTCTTTAAACAATCCCAATGCGGCTGTTACCGGAGTAAGGCTTGATACAACCCGGCAATTTACTTTAACAGTTACTGATAATTACGGTTGTAATTTTTCTGTAACCGACAGTGTGATTGTAACCATGCAACCCGAGTTGGTTGCATTTGCCGGTAACGATACCAATGCTATTTTAAACAGGCCACATCAATTAATGGCAACCGGCCGCAATGCGGTAGATTTTGTGTGGAGCCCCATAACTCCGTTAAACAATCCATTTATTGCAAATCCATTGGCAATACTACGTGGCGATACTTATTTTTATGTACATGTTACCGATGCAATTGGCTGTAGCGATGACGATACCATTTTTATAAAAGCTTACGAGGGACCAACCTATTATTTACCCAATGCATTTACACCCAATGGCGACTCCAGAAACGATGTTTTCTTTCCGGTACCGGTTGGTATAAGAAGCACCGATTACTTCCGTGTGTTTGACAGATTTGGAACATTGATGTACCAGACAAAGGAATGGATGAAGGGCTGGGATGGAACTTTAAAAGGTAAGCCGGCAGCATCTGGCACGTATGTGTGGATGATTAAAGGCATTGATACAAACGGATCGGTAGTTGAAATGAAAGGCACCGTTATTTTAATAAGATAATTCAAAAGCAAAAGTCAAAATTAAAAAAAACGAAAGGCGAATTTGCTTCTTTGTTTGAATTTTGACTTTTGCTTTTTAACTTTTAATCCCTTCTGTTTCTGCATCCAGCACAGCAATTGTTTTTGTATAAAAAGAGTACGCTTCTTCTGGCGAAGCTCCAATACAAACCATTCCCATTTTACCAAACTGCGATAAAGCACCAATCATATGAAACATAACTCCCTTTTGCGTTGCTCCATCAAAATGCAATCCATGAAACATGGCAATATCAATTAAATCCTGCGGGGTAAGGCCTTTGTAAAGATTGCTCTGCACATTATCAGATGCATAATAATAAAGTTGCTGCCCGTTGGCTGTTTCAAAAATGCCGGTAGCTTCATTATAAATTCCATTGGTTAAAAACTGCAGCATTAAAAATGGATGTGTGGTACCACCTTTACGCAGGTTTATTTCAATGGCATAATGTTTCCAGCAATCATTTTCTTTTACCGAAATAAAATCTATACTAAACCTTCCCAGCACGCCTTCGTTCTTTAAAATTATGGCAATAGATTTTCCCATGGCTGCAATAGCCGTTCGGTATGCTTCATCTGCCGGAAAATGGGCCCCAACAAAAATCTGTCCGCTATCACCGGTTAAAACCTGGTCGTGGGTAGAAATAATATCCACTTCTCCCCTTGGGTTTATCCTGCACTGTACCGATGGCGAAGCTTTAATATCGCCTTCAATAAATGCCTCTACAATACCTTCCATCAATACAAATTTTTCTATAAACTTATCAGTACTTAAATCTTTGGCAACGGGCTTAAGGGTATCATTCAGATTATCATGTATCCACTTATATAATGCTTTGCCGGCAAGGTTTTCAGGATATTTAAAAATAGCATTTCCTTCGCCGGAAAAACCATCGTTCAATTTTACAACTGCTTTTTTAATAGTAGGATGCATTTCTTTTAAAGCAACTATGGCATGCAGCATATCTTCATAACTACTTAAATTTTCTGCACCTGGCGGCATGGCTACTGCAGCCTGCATAAATACCCGGCGGCTACCGCTTTTTGTGCCCAGGTAAATTACAGAAGGATCGCAACCTTAAATAGGAATACCCAGATGAACCGATAAAGTTCTTTCCAATGCGGTAGTGTTAAAGCAGGCGATATGTGCCACATCTCCTGCAGGAATAGCATTTTTTATCCGGTTTATAAGCCTGGGTCTTTGTAAAATTTTTTCCGTGAGCGGTGTAGAGGTTGTATCATAACAGCTTATAAGCGTTAACCGTTCCCGGGCATGATAACCGGTTATACCAGGCAGCAGGTGTAAATAATAATCAATAATAACCGGATCTATGGGTGTGCTGCTTACATAAATCACTTTGGCCCTGGGCATGCGCAGCAACATCAGCAAACACAGTAATCTTTCTTCATAATACAAAGCTCCTTCAACTTTTGCAAGCACTTCCTGATCAAGCGAAAGACTGGGTATTGCTACAATGGTTTTGGGTGCCAGGTTATCCGGAAAAAAAAGTTCAAACTGCTTTGCAAATCCCTCCTGAATTTTTTCAAATGCCTGCAACTCAGCTGCCGAACCGGGCACAGGCTTGCATTCCCTACAGTAATTAAAAAGTATTTGCCCGGGTTTTAATGCCAGGTTATCAATTTGCATATAATAGCTTTTATATGAACACAAGTTGATGCAAATGACATTGTATTCAAATGAGATTCGTCATGTTTTATTAAGAAATAAATCATCCGGTTGTTTGTAAAAAAGTTGTTACAAATTTTTAATCCACAATACGTTAATAAAATATGGGGTAACCACCTAACATCTGCTTTTAAAAAATTGTTATGTTTGTATATGAACTGGACCGAAAAAAAATCCATCCGTATTGCCATATTGGATATGTATGAGGGCCATACCAACCAAGGTATGCGATGCATACGTGAAATATTAAACCAGTTTGGAGAAGTAAACCAGCTTGATTTAAGTTGGGATGAGTTTGAAGTAAGACTGGAAAAGCAGGTTCCGGATCTTAACTATGATATTTATATTTCGAGTGGCGGACCTGGCAGTCCGCTTGAAACAGAAGGAAATGAATGGGAACAGGTTTATTTTTCGTGGTTGGATAAAGTAGAACGCTGGAACAATAACCTTGCGAATGTTCAAAAAAAACAGGTGTTCTTTATATGCCACTCTTTTCAGTTAATCTGCAGGCATTATAATCTTGCCAAAGTAAGCAAAAGAAAAAGTACCGCCTTCGGCATCTTTCCAACACATCTTTTATCTGATGGTAAAAACGAAATGGTATTTGAAGGTTTAAAAGATCCGTTTTACACGGTTGACAGCCGTGATTACCAGGTTACAGAACCAAACCATAACAGGTTACACCAAATGGGTGCTTCCATACTTGCCATTGAAAAAGACAGGCCGCATGTTCCTTTAGAGCGGGCTGTAATGGCAATACGGTTTAATGAAAACATGATTGGCACACAGTTTCATCCTGAGGCTGATGCCATAGGTATGAGCCTGCATTTGCAAACCGAAGAAAAGAAAAAAACAGTTATTGAAAATTACGGCGAAGAAAAATGGAAATCAATGATTATCCATTTAAACGATCCCGAAAAAATTATGTGGACCTACGCACATATACTTCCCAATTTTTTATTGCATGCTGTTGAAAACCTGCAGTTGGTTGAAGTTTAATATTCAGTTACACCAATTTGGCTAATTACACGAATTACACGAATTTTCAGGTATATATTTCAATACACTAATTCGTGTAATTAGTATAATTCGTGTAATTTTAAATCAAAGCTACATTTAACATGATAAAAGAATTAAGGGAAAAATTCAACGCCGGTTTTACAAAAGAAAAATACGATGCATACATGGTTGAACTGGAAAACCTGCATCCGGGTTCACTCGATTTTCGCAATGCGGAAACACCGGTATTTGTGCCCAAAGATTTTACAGCAAAAATGCTGAATGCCTGCGAAGATATTATTGATGTGATTGTGGACCCTAAGTTTATAGAAATGACGGAACGTGGAATTCCTGATAATGTAAAAGTACCCAACGAAAGCAGCCATACCGAGTTTTTGGTTTTCGATTTTGGCATCTGCGAAAACCAGGAAGGTGAACTGGAGCCGCAGTTGATTGAAATGCAGGGATTTCCTACGCTGTTTGGGTTTCAGGCTTTTCATTCGGAGTTAACGGCTGCGTATGCTGATGTGCCTGATAATTTTTCTGCTTATTTAAATGGTTACAATAAAGAAACTTACATACAGTTGCTGAAAGATATCATTGTGGGAGACCTGAATCCTGAAAATGTGATATTGCTGGAGATTTTTCCGGAGCAGCAAAAAACAAGAATTGATTTTTATTGTACCGAACAATTGCTTGGCATTAAAATGGTTTGTCTCACAAAATTAATTGCTGAAGCCAGCCCGGATGGCGATGCTGGACGGGGCGATAAACTTTTTTACATGAACAACGGCGTTAAAACGGCCGTTAAAAGAATTTACAACCGCGTTATTTTTGATGACCTGCAAAAGCAGGAAGGCCTGGGTGAAATTGTTGACCTCACCAAACCCTATGATGTAGAATGGACACCGCACCCAAACTGGTTTTACCGCATCAGCAAATTCACTTTACCGTTTATTGAAAACCCGTATGTGCCGCAAACCTATTTTTTAAATGAGTTAAAACAAATGCCCGCCGATCTGGAAAATTATGTTTTAAAACCGCTGTTTTCTTTTGCAGGGATGGGTGTGGTTATTGATGTTACTATGCAAGATATTGATGCGGTGAAGGATCCGGAAAACTGGATATTACAGAAGAAAGTAAAATATGCCGATGTTATTGAAACCCCCGATGGGCCTGCTAAAGCAGAGATCCGTTTATTTTATTTTTGGAAAAATGGATGGAACAGGCCCAAAGCTGTACATAACCTGGCAAGGTTAAGCAAAGGAAAAATGATTGGTACACGCTATAATAAAAACAAGGAATGGGTTGGCGGCAATGTGGCGTTTTTTGAAACCCCGTAAATACCCCTAACCCCCTGCCCTTCAACTACGCTAAGGATGAGGGGAAACTATCTAAGCGAAATTAAAATTGCACAAATGAAAAATGGCTTATTAAGATTTGA
>JANMBZ010000207.1:0-10457 GCA_031360765.1 Chitinophagaceae bacterium | reverse complement strand
CTCGGCAGCAACGGCCGGTATAGGTGTACACCTGGTGAGCTACACGGTAACCAATGGCTTTGGTTGTACCACAACCAGAACAACCAGCATTGTGGTGAACGATTGCCAGGAGCGTCACAACATCTTCCAGACGGCGATCCGTATCTGGCCTAATCCGAACAACGGAAGGTTCAGCCTGCAGTTCAACAGTGATAAGTACAAGGAGTTTAAAGTGAAAGTGGTTGACAGCAAAGGCAGGGAAATGGGTTACTATGAATTTAAGAACCTGGTGTATGGCCAGATACTACCTTTTGACCTGAGCAGGCTCGCCGGAGGACAGTACTTTGTATATGTGTACAATACACAGGAAAGTGGCGTGTTCCCGGTAATTATTGCGAGGTAGAGGGAGGGGGTTGAAAGGATAATGAATTAAAAACATAATAAGTAAGTCCTCCGTGTAAAACCGGGGGGCTTTTTTTATTTCATGAAAGGAGAGGAGTGTAACTTATTTTATAAAGTCTCCGTGAATAAGAGGTCGCCCCGCAATAAAAAATAGAGAAGTGAATTGAAGCCGATCAGGATTTATTTTTCCTGTAAAATTCCTGTATGGCAGCATGATAAACAGATTTACCTTTCCTCAGTTTTTTTGCATAAGCTGCTTTTTTCACGGGGTTGCGGCATATACTTTGGGCATAGGTAACAGCATTTGCAAATTTTTCCTGCTCCAGTTTCTGCAGCATAGATTTTTTAACCTTGCTCATATCAGGCATGGCGCTTATCACCGTTCCATAACTGTATTGTTTGATCACAAGCTGGTCACCGATTTTTCCGCTTACACCCTGTAAAAGTGGGTTCTTAGTTCTTGCCATATGCTGTAGTTGGTTTTTAAAGGTTTAACCCTGCATACAAGTATCCTACACCCTGGCTACGCCGTAGAGACGCCATACCTACCCCAGGGCCGATACTATATTAATACGTTCATCCTACGTTTATCTTACGTTTATTCTGCGTTTAAGTTACGTACTTTTTTGAAAGAAAAAAAGAGCACTTTACGATTGCCCTCCCCCTACCCTGCCCGTAAATCAAAGCACGGTCCCCTTAGAGGCAGGACCGTGTTTAAAATCTGTTTTGTTAAGATGAGATATCTATTTCAAAACTTCCGCCAGTTTACTTTGCAATGCATTTTCTCTTAAGCCTGTAGCAATAATTTTTCCCTGCGGATCAATCAGCACATTATAAGGAATTCCATCGAACCCATAGAGCGGAGCCGCTGCACTGCTCCAGTATTTTAAATCGCTTATCTGTTTCCAGGTTAATTTATCTTCATTTATAGCATCAAGCCAAGCTTGCTTGCTTTTATCGAGCGATACACCGAGTACGGTAAAATTTTTATCTTTAAACTGGTTGTAAGCAGCAACTACATTCGGGTTTTCTTCACGGCAGGGGCCACACCAGCTTGCCCAAAAATCTATCAGCACATATTTACCCCGCAACTGGCTTAACGAAAAAGGTTTGTCATCAACATCGTTCATGGTAATTTCCGGGGCTATATCGCCAACGGTTGGTGCAGCATGCGGCTGCGCTTGTGTTTGCGGCTGTGAAGCTTTTAATTTAACATAGGCAAGTGCATCGGCAATCCCTTTATGATTGGGGAAACGCTTTGCTAATTTAGCCAACGGTACTTCAAATTTACTAAGCTCAACAGGGGCAATGGTAGCTGCAAACAGAGCAACTACAGCGCTTTTGGCCGTATCGGCATAAGTAAAACTGTATTTGCTGAAATTATCATTTAAAACAGTCAATTCATTAGAGATGGCCATGAATGTACTATCCGTTTGCTTTACACCCGATTTGGTAAACTCCATTATCAACCTGTTTTTGTTGGACATAAGCAGGCTGATGCTATCCATATACTGCGTAAGTTTTTTTAAAGAACTGTTTGCAGGGCCGCTGAAATTGCCACTTAAAGGTTCTTGCCCTATGGCAGTACCGGTAAAATTTATTTTAGAATCTTCATTAATAAAAAAAGCAGTAGCACCTTCCTGTGTACGTATGCGGAACAAACCCTCTTCAGTTGCAAGAGCTGCAACATTGAATTTTCCGGCCTTTATTTCGCCGGTATCCAGCACTTCGGGTTGTTTATCGCTGAAGTATAATTGCTCCAGGTATATTTTTTGATCGGGTGAAGCCTTTAATTCTCCTGAAAGTGTAAACCTGCCTTTATCCCCATTGTTGTTACAGGAAAATAAGGCGGCAGCAACGGTTGCTGCAGCAAATAATTTTTTCATTTATTGATTGTTTAATTTCTTTTCTAAAATTGAATTGGTCATTTGCATATCGGCTTTGCCCTTGCTTAATTTTTTTACTTCGCCGGCAAATAAACCTATCAAACCTTTTTTGCCGCTTTGATATTGTTTTACTTTATCGGGCATTTTTGCAATGGCTTCATCAACCCATTGCTCAATAGAACCGGTGTCGGTTTCCTGCATCAGGTTTAGTTCGGTTGCAATTTGCAAAGGATCTTTACCAGGCTGGGTAAGCAATACTGGAAAAACTTTAGAAGATGCGATACCAAAATTCAACGTACCGTTTTCTACCAATGCAATTAATGCCGCTAGTTTTTCTGCTCGTAAAGAAAACGCTTTGTAACTAATATTACTGTCGTTTAAATGACTTTTAACCGGCCCTAATAACCAATTGGCAACTGCCTTATAGTTGTTGGTATGTTTTATTACTGCTTCAAAATATTCTGACTGATCCTTATCATCGCAAAGCACCGATGCATCATAATCTGAAAGCTTTAATTCATTGATATATCGCTTTTTCAAATCGTTTGGTAAAACCGGCAGTTCATTTTTTATTTGGGTAAGATAATCATCAGTGATGTGAAAAGGAGCAAGATCAGGCTCCGGAAAATAACGGTAATCGTCCGCATCTTCTTTACTGCGTAACGAAAAAGTTGTATTGTTATCTGCATCATAACTCCTGGTTTCTTGTATGATGGTTTGATTGTTTTCAACCAACTCAATTAATCGGTCAACTTCAACATCAATAGCACGTTTTACATTGCGGATGCTGTTGAGGTTTTTCACCTCTACACGGGTGCCCAGTTTTGTTTCGCCCTGCAGGCGGATGGAAATATTGGCATCGCAACGCATACTGCCTTCTTCCATATTACCATCGCAAATGGCCAGCCAGGTAACCATTTTACGTAGTTCGGTAATATAGGCAAACGCTTCATCGCTGCTGTGCATATCGGGTTCGCTTACAATTTCAAGTAAAGGCACACCGGCACGGTTTAAATCAATAGATGTATAGTTTTCATCTACATCGTGCAAACTTTTGCCTGCATCTTCTTCCATGTGTATCCTGTTAAGCCGGATATTTCTTTCAGCATCATCAACCTTGATATGTACAAAACCATTTTTACAAATAGGCGTTGTGTGTTGCGATACCTGGTAACCTTTTGGCAGATCGGGATAAAAATAATTTTTACGGGCAAAGTAATTGTGCTGCTCAATTTCGCAATGCAAGGCAAGGCCGAGTTTAATGGCATACTCAATGGCTTTGGTATTCATTTTAGGCAAAGTGCCGGGGTGCGCCAAAGTAATGGGACTGATATGCGTATTGGGATCGGTACTGAATGAAGCACTATCTCCACAAAACAATTTGCTGTTGGTAAGTAACTGGGTATGTACTTCCAGGCCAATAACTACCTGGTATTTATCATTTTTGTTCACGGGTGCAAAGGTAAGGTGCAGTGGGCAATTTGCAGTGAGCAGTCAACAAAGAGTAGTTGACAGTTTTCAGTTGGCAAAACAGCTTGGCTGAAGCCACAGCAGATAAATAAAAAAAGCGTCCTGAATTTTTCAGAACGCTTTTTCATGCTTATTCATGGCTTATAAATTAGCGGTCTTTAATTTTTTGGGAATTTTTATATCAAAGCTCACCGTATTGCCATTGCGTGTTGCTTTAATATTGTAAGTAGATTTTTCTATATTTTCCATTAATTGTTCACGCATTTCATCGGTATTGGTAATTTTTTTACCGGCAATTTCGGTAACTACATCATCTTTTTTTAAACCTGCTTTTTCGGCTGGCGAGTCTTTATCTACATCTAGTACTTTTACACCATTGCCTTCTTCGGTATCCTGTATTTTTACACCAAGTTTTTGTTGGCGTGGGAAATAATTTTCGAGCATTTTAAAATTATTATCAGGCGACCAGACCCTTGGCGATAAATCTAATTCCACCTTTGGCTCAACCTGAGCGTATGGCATGCTAAATGATCTTCCGTAACCATCTGGTCCGCTAAATGCCGGCCCGTTAAATGAATAGGACATTGACTTTGACTCTTTACGTTCACCCAAAGTTGCTTTGGCAGATTGTTCTTTGCCATCACGTTTAAAATAAATGGTTATTTCTTCTTTTGGTTTAAAAGATGTAACCACCTCTGATAAAGAGTTGGGGTCATTCACTTTTTTATCGTTGATCTTTATAATTACATCACCGTTTTTTAGTCCTGCTTTTTCTGCTGCACTACCCTTGTTTACATTGGTTACTTCAGCACCTTTGTGGGTTCCTTCCTTATCATCCTTATCACTGTATGTATTGGTGGTTACACCCAAAAATGCAGTAGGTTCGCTGTTATCATCACTGTTAAAACTAAACCCTTCAAAATCTTCGGGATTCATCTGAAACCTGGTGCCACCTTTACCATCACGGATGATGATGTTTCTTTTGTTGATGGTGATTTCATCATCTTTAAACTCAGATAATGGTTTGCCATTAATAGTTATTTTATCTCCATTAATTTCAACGCTTATTTTGGCATCTTTCTGCCCTTTTTTCCGGATGATGATTTCCTGGGTTTCTTTTCTTTCTGCTTTTTCTTTTATCTCAGCTTTTTCTTTCCTTTCTTTCAGCTCTGGTTTTTCATCCTGGGCAGTAGCCGTAGTTGCAAAAGCTGTAAAACATAAGAAGGCAGCGGTAAAAACAATCTTTTTCATGACTTTATATTTTATGTACGAAATGTTTAGTAGAACAAAACTAAGCAGTTTTTTGGTATTACGAAATATTTCGGAGATTATTTTTTTGGTTTAACAATATTTTGGGGTTTGCAAGGATGTTGGCCACGGATTACACGAATTTGCACTGATGAAATACAAGGAAAAATCTGTGTAAATCTGGGCAATCCGTTGCAAAAAAGTAAGAGCCACAGGCTTTTATCAATTTAAATTTGGATTAGCCTTAGTGTAAGTTTTTACCGGGCAATCATCCACAACGCTTTCGCCAATAAAATCCATTCTAATTTTTTCCAGCACGTTTATGGAAGCCAGGTTTTCAATATGTGCCCTGCCGGTGATAAGTTTAAGGTTAAGCTGGTTAAATCCATAAGCAAGTGTATGTTGTGCAGCTTCAGTAGCAACGCCTTTGCCCCATGCATTTTGTATCAGGCGGTAGCCAAGGTCAATCTCATCAAGCTCCGGCCGGTACTTTAAACCGCACCAGCCAATAAAATCCATATCATGTTTTGTATGTATGGCCCAGCGGCCTAGGTTGTTTTTATATTGTGGTAAGATGATATCCTTTATAATTCTGGCTGCATCTGCTTCCGATTCTAAGGTTGGTTCATGTAAATATTTTACAATTTCCGGATTGCTGTTGAGCAATAAAATTAATGGGCATCTGCATCGGTAAATTGTCGAAGAATGAGACGGGGTGTTTCAAAAATTATCTTCATTTCTCAAAGAATTAGAATCACAACAATCCCTTCACCTTCTCAATAACCGCTTTTAAATTACTTATATCCTGCCCGCCTGCTGTTGCCAGGTTTTTTTGTCCGCCGCCGCCGCCTTTTATTAACGGGGCAACATGCTCTTTAATTATTTTGCCTGCATCTAAATTTTTAGCAGCAACAACCGTATCGCTGATGCCAATGGCAACAAATGGTTTACCATCAATATTGGCACAAAGCACAGCCACATGATCGTGCAGTTTATTTTTAAGTTCAAAACATAGTTTCTTCAACGCATCGGCACTGCTTACTTCAATCACCTCGCCAACAAAAGTTACGTTATTGATGATCTCATCTTTTTGCAGCAGTTCGTTACGGATAATGACCAGTTGCCTGGCTTCCAATGCTTCAATATGCCTTTTTAAAGATGCATTTTCGCTTTGAAGATTTTCAATCGACTTGCCAATGTCTTTCGGGTTTTTTAAAAGCTCGCTCACTTCGCTGATGGTGGCAGATAAATGATTAACCATTTCTTCTGCAGCTTTGCCGCATACCGCTTCTATTCTCCGCACACCGGCCGCAACAGCGCTTTCGCTTTTAATTTTAAACAATCCCAGTTCGCCGGTACTGCCAACATGAGTGCCGCCGCAAAGCTCAATGGAATAATCCTGATCCATCATTACTACCCTCACCACATCGCCATATTTTTCGCCAAACAAAGCCATGGCGCCAAGGGCAACGGCTTCATCTTTTTTCATTTCTTTTATTACTACCGGAATGTTTGCTCTTATTTTTTTGTTCACTAATTTTTCAACAGCACTAATTTCTTCGTCGGTAACTTTTGCAAAATGGCTAAAATCAAAACGCAGGTGATTTTCGTTTACCAGACTCCCTTTTTGTGCCACGTGCTTACCCAATACATTGCGTAAAGCTGCATGCATTAAGTGCGTAACGCTGTGGTGAAGTGTAATGTCTTTTCTGCGGCCTGCATCTACCTTTACAATAAGATCACCGGTCATATCTTCCAAAATAGAATCTGCAAAATGAATGATAAGGTCATTCTCTTTCTTTGTATCTGTAATTATTAATTCTTCATTATTAATTTTTAATTCACCACTATCTCCAACCTGCCCACCGCTTTCGGCATAAAAAGGAGTTTGATCTAAAATGATCTGGTACTGCTCTTTTCCTTTGCCGCTTACTTTACGGTACTTAACTACTTTGCCTTTTGTTGTTAAACTATCGTACCCAACAAATTTTGAAGAAGGGATATCATTTACAATAATCCAGTCTTCGGTTTCTAAAGCACCATTAGATCTTCCTCTTTCCTGTTGTTCTTTTCGTGCTTTTTCGTAACCAGCTTCATCTACTGTGAGGTTATTTTCCGATGCAATTAACTTTGTTAAGTCAATAGGAAAACCAAATGTATCATTTAATTCAAAAGCACTTTTCCCATCAATTACTTTTGTATATTGGGAAGCAGCTATTACTTCTTCGATTAATTTTAAGCCTTTATCAAGGGTTCTCAAAAAAGCATCCTCTTCTTCCTTAACAACCTTACTTACAAAATCCAATTGCTGTATCAACTCCGGAAAAACTGTTTCAAATTGCTTTGCAATAACCGGTAACAATTGATGTAACAATGGTTGCTTATAATCTAAATAAGAATAGTAATACCGAACCGCCCTGCGTAAAATGCGGCGTATAACATAGCCTGCGCCAGTGTTTGAAGGCAGTTGCCCATCTGCAATGGTAAAACTGATGGCACGTATATGATCGGCAATTACACGGAATGCAACATTTTGTTTATCATCGCCACCTGTATATTTCTTTCCGGTTATTTTTTCTGTTGCCTGTAAGGTTGCGGAAAAAACATCGGTATCATAGTTAGAAGTTTTGTTTTGAATAACCCTTACGAGTCTTTCAAATCCCATTCCGGTGTCAACATGTTTTGCAGGTAAAGGTTCCAGGCTGCCGTCTTTTTTACGGTTAAACTGAATAAATACATTGTTCCATATTTCTATCACCTGCGGATGATCTTTATTAACCAATAAATGTCCGGGTAAAAGCATCCTTTCTTCATCGGTACGCATGTCAACATGTATTTCGCTACAGGGGCCGCAAGGGCCGGTATCACCCATCTCCCAAAAATTATCTTTTTTATTGCCAAGTACAATATGTTCATGTGGTAATAATTCCATCCATTTTTTTAAAGCAATGGCAGATGCAGGTAAACCTTCTTTTTCATCACCTTCAAAAACAGTTGCATACAATCTGTCTTTAGGCAGTTTAAATATTTCGGTAAGCAGTTCCCAACTCCACGTAATGGCTTCTTCTTTAAAGTATCCTGCTTCAGGGTTTTCCGGATTCCCAAAACTCCAGTTGCCAAGCATTTCAAACATGGTGTGGTGGTAAGTGTCAACACCCACTTCTTCCAGATCGTTGTGCTTGCCACTTACACGCAAACATTTTTGTGTATCTGCAACACGGCTGTAGGGTGCTTTTTTATTACCAAGAAAATAATCTTTAAACTGGTTCATACCGGCATTGGTAAATAAAAGCGTAGGGTCGTTTTTTACCACAATGGGTGCCGATGGAACAATGAGGTGTTCTTTCGATTTAAAAAAGTCGAGAAATTGTTGTCGTATTTCAGCACTCGTCATCATATATACCAAATGTTTAAAGGGGTTGATTTTTGTTGTTTATGGGGCTATATTTGTAAACTTTTGCAAAGGTAAGAAAAAAGCCCCCTCTATCTCCCCCGAAGGGGGAGGAAAAGTAGAAGATCATTGCGAAGGAACTGTAAATTAGGCATGAAATAAACCATCATCTCAAACATTTCCCCCTTCGGGGGATAGGGGTATGAAAAAAATAAAATACTACTATAATACACATACACTTCGTTACGAGAAGCTGGTTACTCCGCTTCGGGTAAAGTTGTTGCGTGTATTTGGTTTTATTTCGGCAGCATTGGTAACATCGGCACTTATAGTGTGGGCCTACAACAGCTTTTTTCCCAGGGCCATTGATAAAGAAACCCAGCTTAAATACGAATCCATTAAAGACAACTATATTACACTTGCCCAAAAAACCAAAAGTTTACAGCAACAAATGGCCGAACTGGAAAAGCGTGATAATGATGTGTACCGCTCTATTTTTGAAGCCACGCCGGTAAGCGATAGTGCCCGTACAAAAGCCATTGAAAAAAATAAAGAAATCGCAAAAGTAAATTTATTGAGCGATGATGAACTTGGGCAGGCGATTGCAAAAACACTGAATAATATTACAAGCCGTGTGGCGTACCAGTTTCTAAGCTATAATGCGATTGAAAAACTGATAAAAAACCAGGATGCAAAACTTGCCAGCATACCTGCCATACAACCGGTAAGTAATAAAGAACTTACCAGAATTGCCAGTGGTTTTGGTATGCGCATTCATCCAATTTATGGTATTGCCAAAATGCACAACGGGCTCGATTTTACAGCACCACAAGGCACACCTATTTATGCAACCGGCGATGGTACTGTTACCACTGCAGGTGTTGGTACCGGTACCGGCAATCATGTAATCATCAACCATGGCTATGGCTAC
Source organism: Chitinophagaceae bacterium (assembly GCA_031360765.1). Lineage (GTDB taxonomy): Bacteria > Bacteroidota > Bacteroidia > Chitinophagales > Chitinophagaceae > Ferruginibacter. The sequence continues at coordinate 1,150 of JANMBZ010000207.1, read as the reverse complement.
GAAACTGTTTACATGCACATGGTACGTATAAAAGCTACGGTTGGTAAAATTGTAAAACGCGGCGAAGTTATTGGCTGGGTAGGCAGCACCGGAGCAAGTACCGGCCCACATTGCCATTACGAAGTACACATTAACGGCAGTCCGGTTGACCCCGTTTATTTCTTCTTTAACGACCTTACACCCGGACAATATGAATTGGTGCTTAAAATTGCTGCTACGGGAAGTGCCAAAAGTTTTGACTAATTTTAATTATGGCTTTACAACAGATTGCATTTGCGTTTGATGAGGAACCGGTAATAAAACCATCGGAGGTTAAAACTGTTGTAATAGAAAAACCGGCACTTGAAAAACCTTTACCTGAGAAAATTAAAGTAAAGGGCGATAATAAAAAACTTACCCGTGGCCGGGTGAGTTTAAAAGAAAAAGAATCCGGTGCCGATTTGATAGACATACCGGAAGATGCAGTGCTGTTTGAAAAAAAATATTATGCCATTGGTATTGTTGCCAATATGTTTAAAGTAAACCAAAGCCTGATAAGATTTTGGGAGAATGAGTTTGATATTTTAAAGCCCCGTAAAAATGGTAAAGGCGATAGGCTCTTTCGCCCCGAGGATATAAAAAACCTGAAATTGATTTATCATTTACTGCGTGAAAGAAAATATACATTAGAAGGTGCCAAAGATTTTTTAAAGCAGAATAAACGGGCCGATGAAAAATTTGCTTTGATAGAATCTTTAAAAAAACTGAAAGGCTTTTTACATGAGTTGAAAGCTGATTTATAGCTGGCGTTAATGGGTTGTAAGCCTGAGCCTGTCGAAGGCGGGTTTATTCTGGCATACCGGCTTCGATAAGCTCAGCCTGACAACATTTGATTTATCCACTGCATTATATTTATTGCATAACCAGCAGTTAACATAAAAATTTAGCGCAGTTGTAATTTTACTGCGATATTTATTTCTGAAAAAATCTCTGCATAAATTTATTGTCATGAAAAAATATTTATTGATTGTATTGTGTTTAGTTTCTGCAACTACCGGTTTGTTTGCGCAGGCACAATATGAGGCCAGCCAGGATCCGAAACATCCTGAAGTGAAAGTGGTAAGGGGATTAATTAATAAATACCAGATTCAGAACGACACTGCATTTACAA
>JANMBZ010000024.1:0-6390 GCA_031360765.1 Chitinophagaceae bacterium | reverse complement strand
ACTGCAGGCCGTGCTGCCCGTAATGTAGATGGGCTCGTAATTTTTTATGCTGATAAAATGACCGAAAGCATGCAACGCACCATTGATGAAACCAACCGCCGCAGAGAAAAACAAGTTGCTTTTAATATAGAACATAATATTTCACCCACTACAATCATAAAAAGTACAGAGCAGATTTTTGCACAAGGCTCAGTGCTGGATGTAAAAGGATACGACCCTTCAAAGCCTTACTCATTGGCGCCTGATGGCGAACTGGTAAATATTGCCGCAGAGGACCAGGCAGTTTACATAACCATTCCTCAAATAGAAAAAGCCATTGCCAAAACAAAAAAAGACATGACCAAAGCCGCCAAGGATATGGACTTTATGGAAGCTGCTAAATTGAGGGATGAAATGTTCAGGCTGCAGAAAGAGCTGGAAGGAATGAAGGGTTGATCTGCTTTAAGAAAGCTGTCAGTCTGAGCTTGTCGAAGACGGTCTTTTGATAAATGCTCATTGTTTGCAATAGTACGGCATTTTATAAAACATATTCCTCCCTCAATCGTCTCCATAACTAAAGTATAATGCTCTCAACCAAAAATTAATTTACAAATGATTTTGTTACTGATAATTATTGCAGCTTTTATAGTTGTAGTTTATTTTTTTATGCTGCAGCCAAAATTTGGCAGTAAGCCTTACGGTGAAAGGTTGCAAAGAATTAAAACTTCTCCTCAATATATCAATGGCACATTTCAAAACCAAAGCAATACTCCGCAACTGACCGAAGGTGCCAGTTTCGGTTCTGTTCTAAAAGAATTTTTGTTTGAAAAAAAGCTCCGTAAAAAACCGTCGCAACCGCTGCCATCTGTAAAAACCAATTTACGGCAATTAAGAAAAGAGGAAGATGTTTTAGTATGGATGGGCCACTCCTCTTATTTTATGCAGGTTGATGGTAAAACGATGTTGGTTGATCCCGTTTTAAGCGGATCTGCATCACCACTGAGTTTTACCACCCGAAGTTTTGCTGGTGCTGATATTTATACCACCGATGATATACCGAAAATTGATTTTCTCATCATCAGTCACGATCATTGGGATCATCTGGATTACGATACCATAAAAAAACTGCAACCTAAAATTAAAACCATCATTACCGGTTTGGGTACGGCAGCGCATTTTGAGCGTTGGGGGTTTAAAAAAGAAATAATTGTTGAAAAAGACTGGAACCAAACTGCAACCCTTGCACCTGGTTTTTCGATAACCATTACACCCGCCAGGCATTTCTCTGGCAGAAGTTTTACCCGTAACAAAGCTTTGTGGGTTTCGTTTGTTTTGCAAACACCGGCGCATAAAATTTATATTGGTGGTGATAGTGGTTATGATGAACATTTTAAAACCATTGGTGCCCAACACGGCCCTTTCGATCTGGCTATTTTAGAATGTGGCCAGTACGACAAAAGCTGGAAGTACATACACATGCTACCCGAAGAAGTGGTGCAGGCAGCAACAGATTTAAGTGCCAAAAAATTACTGGCTGTGCACTGGGGTAAATTTAGTTTGGGAAATCACCCCTGGGATGAGCCTGTAGAAAGGGTTTACAAAGCTGCACAGGAAAAGCAAATGATTTTACTTACACCCATGATTGGCGAAAAAGTAAATATTGATGAAAGAGAACAAATATTTTCTGCCTGGTGGCGAAACATAAGTTAGTTCAAAACGGTTATATATTTATTTGGAATTTCGTAGGTAAACCAAACCCCAATTACTGATAAATAAAATATAAATCCATCTTCCTGCATTTTTGCCGCATCAATACCTAAAATAACAGGCTTGCCTTTTCTCTCTGCAATTTTAAATGCTGTATATGGGTCGGTGCTTAAATGCACATGCTGGCGACTCATTTTTTTAAGCCCGTTATTTTTTATTGCTTCTAAAAATTCAGGAATAGTACCGTGGTATAATTTTTCTGGTGGCTGAGTAGGCTGCAATGACAGGTCAATCTTAACAGAGTATCTTTGATTGGCTCTTATTTTTGTATAATCATCATTAAAAGAAAAACGTTGATTGTCGTTATCGTTTGATTCAACAATTTTTTCCAGTAGTTTTAAGTTCAGTGGTACATCATGTTCATTTGATCTTTCAATCAATTCGCTAACACTTGCCCAACCATTTTCATCTAAATGTATATTAAACAGGTGCGGTTTATGGCGTAGTAAAAGGCCTAAAAATTTATCAACATGTGCAATTTTCATAATGCTTTTTTACGTAAATTAGTTTTTAATATCTAAACTTTATTTTCTGCTTCCGTTGGCCACTAATCATTTCCAAACCTGTCCTTAAAGCCGCAGGTAAACCCGTAAAATTGTTGAGCCGGCTCCATAACCGAAACAACACCGGCAGCCATCGCTTTGTTGTAAGTTTCTTCCACACTATCTACATAAATAAAAATACCTGCGGGCCGAGCTGCAAATTCAGGTGTAACATCGGCAACCATAATTACTGCATCGCCAATCCGTAGCTCGCCATGCATAATAATGCACTCGCTGAGTGGCACTAAAATCTGTTCTTGGGCAGCAAAAACCTCTTTCATAAAACAACAAAATCCCAGCATGGGGTATCATTAAATAAGGCATCAGCCGGTTGTATTAAGGAGGAATTTTCATACAAATTGTTTTAATTTATAACTGTCAGATAAAAAGTTACAATATTTATTTTAGACTCTTACATTTAAAGGCTCTGTTCCCCCTCCCCTGTAAAGGGGTTAGGGGGTGAGGTTGCCAAAAAAGGTACATAATTCTTTAAAATAATTTGCTATCTTAACCCTCCTTATTAATAAAATCAATTTATTATGACTACGATTGCGCTCTACAACCTTAAAGGTGGCGTTGGTAAAACCGCCAGTTGTGTTAACCTGGCTTACCTGGCTGCAGCCGATGGCTATAAAACCCTGCTATGGGATATTGACCCGCAAGGCTCCTCTTCTTTTTACTACAAAGCCAAACCCAAAACACACCCCGGTATAAAAAAATTAGTTACCAAAGATGCCGACCTCGAAAACGCCATCCTCAGTACCGATTTTGAATTGCTGGACGTAATACCTGCCGATAACAGCAGCAAAAGTTTTGAAATTATGCAGGATGAAATGAAGGGAAATAAAAACCGCCTGAAGAGTGTATTGAAACAATTAGATAAAGAATATGATTTTGTTTTTATTGACTGTCCCCCCGGCTTTAGTGCCCTTAGCGAAAATATTTTTAACGCCGCAGATATAGTGCTGATGCCGGTTATACCCACCACACTATCCATACGCACTTATAATATGGTTAAAGATTATTTTAAAGAAAAAGACCTCGATATTAAAAAGATGATGTGCTTTTTTACCATGACAGATCTGCGCAAAAACCTGCACAACGAAATTATGGAAGAGCTGTATAAAGACAAACGCTTTTTTCAAAACTACATTCCTTATTTAAGCGATGTAGAAAAAATGGGCATACACAAAGCACCCATTATGGAGTTTGCAAACAGTAGTTATGCAGCAAAATGTTACAGAGAGTTGTGGACGGAGATTAAGGAAGGGGTGTTGTAAAAAATAACTTGATTATCTTAACCTAAGCAAATTTAAAAACGGCAGCCAGAAAATCTGGCTGCCGTTTGCATTTAATCTGAATATATTTTCTATTGAAAAGTTTATTGCATTCTTGCTTCACATGTTGAGTTAATAGGGCCGCCGCCGCCTGGTATTAGAGAAACACCACGAATATTGACATTACAAAATTCTATTGAGGTAGTACCAACATAAATAGTACCACTTGTAGCATTCCAGTCTCTAAAATCAGCAGCTAAAGAATGTATTGTTACTGTTCCTACACTATAAGTTCCAGGGGCAGGCGGAGTGGTTCCAGGAAAAGTCACTTCCACTTTTATAAATCCTTCCTGCATTATGTACTGGTATCCTGATCCTGTATCAAATCCTAATGGAACCCCAGAAATACTGTACTGCCCGGCAATTGTAAATTTATTTGTGGTAAGGCCTGTGCAAGGGCTTGTTGGTGCAGTAACATTTACAGTAAAGGGGCATGCTGCAGCACCAACTGTGAAACTGCTTGTACCAGCAGTACCGGTAGGTGTACCACTACCCTGTAAAGTTACCGTTTGAATGCCGGTACCACTAAACACCCCTGTTTTAGAAAAAGTCATACCATTTACTGTTGTAGATGTAATGGTATATCCACCTGCTACCGTAACATTCACTTCTACATCAACCCTGTTCGTTGTAGTTAACATTGTACCAACTACATAAGTTCCTGCCACTGATGTGGCATTGCATGTTAAAGCAAATGCTGCCGGTGGCGGGGCAACTGCATTTATAGAGAAAGAACATCCTCCAGCTATGGCAAAGTTACTGGCACCAGGTGCTGCCGGTGAGCCTGTGCCTGTTAAAACAATATTCTGGTTTGCACCAACTGCAAATGTACCGCTAGCTGCAAAGGTCATTCCGTTTGCACTGGTGCTTAGGCTGTAAGTACCTGCTACCGTTACATTTGCTTTAATGGTAACTGTGTTTGCGGCAGTTAATGATGCGCCTACTGTATAGGTACCTGCAATTACAGCGCTTGCACAGTCTAAGCTGTAAATAGAAGTACCTCCTCCGTTGGTTACATTTATATTAAAAGGGCAACCGCCAGATGGTGTAAATGCAAAAGTACCTGGTGCTGCAGGTGTACCAATTCCCGCTAAGCGTATAGTTTTTGGGCCAAGGTCGGAAAATATGCCACTGGCAGTAAAGAAAATATCATTTGCAGTATTGGTTGTTATTGAATAAGTGCCTAGTGATGTAACATTTATAGACACATCTATATAGTTAGCAGCACCAAGCGCTACACCAGTTGCGTAAGAGCCACTAATTACAGGCGGCGTACAGGCAGGTGCCCCTGTATAAGTAAACACGGCTGCAGGTGCGGTAGCAAGAAAGTTTACAGTAAAACTACAGGAGCTGTTTGTAAGCATACCGTAAGAAAAGTTGCCTGCTTTAAGCGGTGAGCCTCTTCCATATAAAATAATGGTTTGTGGGCCGGTAGTTGTAAATTTTCCGCCAGCTTCAAAATAAACTCCATTGGCTGCATTGGTTTGTACACTGTATTTACCTTTTACAGTAACATTTACTGTAAGGGTAAGGGTATTGGTATTATCCATTTGCCTGTTAATAGCATAAATACCCGCAATAACGGGGGTTGCACAAGCACCCGGTGCACCGGTAAATGTGTAAGAAGAAACAGGCCCTGCTTCCAGGCTTCCTACTTCCTTAGTACAGGAGTTGTTGAAAATAATTACAAAGCATGATAATGCTATGAGGGGAAAGTTTTTAATCATGGAGCAGTAGTTTAAATAAAGTAATACAGAAGCGTACTATTACGCCGTAAACCTACATAATTTTAAATAAACCAAAAAAATAATAACAATTAAGCCTCCTCAAAAGCTAAAAGCCGTATTTTTATTTTAAATAATTCTCCATTAATAATAATCGCTTATAAAATTTTACCCTCAGCATGAAGAAAGAATTAAATAGCTGGTTTAGTCCGGCCCTGCAAACAGAAATGCCCATTGTTACTTATGGCGATTATGGCACTGCCATCTTATTAGTACCCACTGCAGCGGCCGATTACCTGGAGTATGAGCGCTTTCAATTAATGGAAACCCTGGCTCCTTATATTAATGGTGGTAAAATAAAAGTATTCTCTATCAACAGCATCAACAACGAAAGCTGGCTTAATAAAGAAATGGAAGGTGCCCACAAAGCCATACGCCAAAACCAGTTTAACGATTATGTTTACAACGAAGTAATTCCATTTATAAAACACAGCACATCCAACGAAACTGAAATAATTACCTGTGGAGCTTCCTTTGGCGCCTTGCATAGCATGAACCTGTTTTTAAAACGTCCCGATCTTATCAACGGCGTTATTGCCATGAGCGGTGTGTACGATCTTACTGAATATACCGATGGTTATTTTGATGAACAGGTTTACTTCAACAGTCCCATGCACTACATCCGCAACCTGGAAGATCATGGCTTACTGGAACAAATACGCCGCAGCCGCCACCTGCATATTTTAACCGGCAGCGGTGCCTACGAAGACCCCAATGCCAGCAAAGCTTTTGCAGGCTTGCTTTACAGCAAAGGTATTAATTACGAGCTGGATGTTTGGGGCGAAGACTGGAAGCACGATTGGCCAACCTGGAGGGCCATGTTACCGGTTTATTTTGAAACCCGTTTCTGATATTCAGACATATTTACACAATAATATTTCGTCTTTTCTGTTATAGATATACCAATATCCTTAATATGACAAAGACCACGCTTTTAGTAGCCCTCAAATGTTCGGTTATACTGTACTTTGCAGCCTGCAC
>JANMBZ010000147.1:0-2626 GCA_031360765.1 Chitinophagaceae bacterium | reverse complement strand
ACTGGAAGATTGGGAAGTTTTTGAAAACAAGACCGGTCGCTTCGTAAGTGAGTATGGTATGCAGGCCATGCCCAACTGGAATACGATCAAAAGTTTTACCGATTCTTCAGACAGGTATAAACAATCACCGGTTATTCAAGCTCACCAAAAAGCCAGCGCTGGTTTTAAAAAACTGGATCATTATTTAACCCGTTATTTTATTGATTCGGCAAAGCTTAGCAGCCTTTCGTTGGAAGATTATACTTACATCTCACAATGTATGCAGTACTATATTTTAAAGAACAGCATTGCGGTACATAGAAGTAAATCGCCTGCAAATATGGGTACGCTTTTATGGCAGTTAAATGATTGCTGGCCGGTTACAAGTTGGAGCATTACCGATTACAGCAGGCAACCAAAAGCAGCGTGGTATGCGGTTAGGGAGGCGTATAGAGATGATGTGTTGCCGGTTAAGGATTCCGTTTATCCAAAGGATTTAAAACTGGAGAAACCAGTTATTTCAATTGCACTTATTGGCAAGGAACTTAAACTCACTTCAGATAAAGATGCTAAATATATTCAGCTTTCGAAATCGGGTAACGCCTCATTATTTTCAGATAATTATTTTGATTTAGAAAAAGGAAAAGAAAAAATTATAAAACTTAAAAACTATGTCATAAATAGTGGCTACATCACAAATCTTAAAATTAAAACACTGTATGACATTATAAATCCCCAATAAATATTTATGAAAAAAATCCTTACCTTATTCATACTGTTATCAATTTATTTTTCTGCCTTTTCTCAAACCGCCGAAAACATCATAATCATAACAACAGATGGCCTGCGCTGGCAGGAGGTTTTTGGCGGTATGGACAGTGTCATTGCCAACAATAAAAAATTTAACCAGGATGATAGTGCGGCTATTTTTAAAAAATACTGGGCTGCAGATCCAATTGAAAGAAGAAAAAAAATAATGCCGTTTTTATGGAGTATTATTGAAAAGAACGGACAAATATACGGCAACCGAATTTTGGGAAATAAAGTTGATAATGCAAACCCATACTGGTTTTCGTATCCCGGATATAATGAGATTTTTACCGGTTACCCAGACACTTTAATCAATAGTAATGCTTATCCCGCCAACCCAAATACAAACTTACTGGAGTTTTTAAATAAGCACCCAAAATATAAAAACAAAGTTGCTGCATTTGGTGCATGGTTTGCGTTTGACAGAATTTTAAATGAAGAGAGAAGTAAATTTCCTGTTTACTCTGCATTTGACCCTTTCGGCAAAAACACAAAAGAGGAAGCAGCTAAAATTACTGTTCTTGACAAGCAGTTAAATAAAAAAGAAAAAAGAAAGCCACTTTATTCTGGGATTGATCCATTTGAAATAGATATACCTGATGCAACACAAAAAATAATTAACGCATTAGCAAAAGATTCTTACAAACCTTTTAGCGATGAAGAAGTGCTGGATGTTTTTACACACTATGGTGCCATGCATTATCTGCAAACCAAAAAACCTAAAGTACTTTATATTGCTTACGGCGAAACGGATGAATGGGCCCACAGCGGGTTTTACAGAGATTATTTAAACGCCGCCAACATGGTTGACAAATGGATACAGGATATCTGGAATTATGTACAAAGCGATCCGTTTTATAAAAACAAGACAGCCATTTTTATTACAACCGATCATGGCCGTGGCGATACAATAAAAAAAGAATGGACAAGCCATAACAATAAAATAAAAGACAGTTACCAAATATGGATGGCTGCCATGGGGCCCGGCATACGGCCAAAAGGCGAAGTAAAAGCCAACCAGCAATTATATCAAAAACAGTTTGCGCAAACGATGGCCGCTTTACTGGGCACTACTTTTAAGGCAGAGCATCCGATTGGAGAAAAGATTGAATTGAATAAGTAGTTACTAACCCGCCTTCGACAGGCTCAGGCTGACAGTTCACTATTAAATTCTTGTAACTTTTGTAACAAAGTGATTTGATTACCGGCTCTTACAAAGTTGTGGCCTTCGTATTTTGCACCATAGTAAATATCATTGTTTAAATGATCGGTTAAAAAACGGATGGCCTGCATATAGATCATAAATTCACCAGCGTAATTGAAATGTTGTTTTTCAATATCACTCAACTCCGCTCCCATTTCCGATAAATAGCCGCTCACAACAGCATCATAAAAATCTTTGCGGATGATAATTTTTGAATAATCTTTTTCCTCCTCACTAACCGGGCATACATAAGTACGCATCATATCGCCCACATCGCTGATGAAATACCCTGGCATTAAAGTATCAAGATCAATTACACATAAACCTTTACCAATTTCATCAAATAATACATTGCTGATCTTGGTATCGTGGTGAGTTACCCGGAGTGTGAACTTTTTTTTGCAGGTTTCAAATTCATCAACAATTCTTTTGTTTTGTTTGATTGCTGAAATAAGATCTGCCGATTGCTTAATTCTTTCAGCATTACCATTCTCCAAAGCATTTTCGAATTGCTGATAACGCAGCGTAAGGTTATGAAAATCGGGTAGGGTAATTCTCAATTGTTCTGCATTAAACCCAGATAAATATTTTGTGAATTTGCCAAACTGTTTCGCTGCTTCGTAAGCCTGTTGC
>JANMBZ010000099.1:0-8934 GCA_031360765.1 Chitinophagaceae bacterium | reverse complement strand
AGTTGCATGACCGGTTCTGTGGAGGATTTTTATGTTGCCATGGAAAAAGAAGAAGCGCATTTTAATAATATTTTAGATGCTGCAAAAGCAGCCGGTAAAAAATTAAAATTTGTAGCTAGTTATGATAAAGGCAAAGCTGCTGTAGGTTTGCAGCAGGTAGATGAGCAAAGCGATTTTTATCATTTGTATGGCAAGGACAATGTGGTATTGTTTTATACCGAGCGCTATCCCGATCAGCCATTGGTTGTTAAAGGTGCCGGTGCCGGGGCGGCAGTAACTGCGTCGGGTGTCTTTGCAGATATTATAAGAGCAGCGGCTAATTAATACTGTAAGGGTGAGCTTGTCGAACCCGATGCTCTATTAAACCCGCCTTCGGCAAGCTCAGGCTGACAGCAATTTTAAAATCAATTATTCATCATGAAAAAAATAAAAGTAGCAGTACCGGCAACAGTAGCAAACCTGGTTTGTGGGTTTGATATTTTGGGTATGGCCTTGAATGATCCATGCGATATTATGGAACTTGAATTACTTGACGAACCTATCATCAATATTAAACACACCGATGATTATAATTTGCCCGAAGCTGCTGAACAAAATGTTGCAGGCGTTGCCTTGCAAGCTTTGGTGGAAGAATATGGTAAGAATATTGGCTTTAATGTAACGGTACATAAAAACATAAAACCCGGGAGTGGCTTAGGTTCCAGCGCAGCAGGCTCGGCAGGAGCAGTTGTTGCTGCCAATCATTTACTCAATAATCATTTTAGTAAAGAAGACCTGGTTAGATTTGCCATGAATGGCGAAAAGCTTGCAACAGGTGTTAAGCATGCCGATAATGTGGCTCCCTGTATTTACGGCGGCATCACATTGGTACGATCTGTTTTTCCATTGGATATAATTTCTTTGGCTGCCCCCGATTTATTTGTAACAGTTGTGCATCCGCAAATAGAAGTAAAGACAGCCGATGCCCGGCAAATATTACGCAAAGAAGTGCAACTGAAAGATGCGATAAAACAATGGGGCAATATTGCAGGACTGGTTGCAGGCATTTTAAAAAATGACATTCCACTTATTGGCCGTTCGCTGGAAGATGTGATCATTGAACCGGTAAGAAGTATTTTGATACCCGGTTTTCAAGTAGTGAAAAATAAAAGTAAGGAAGCTGGTGCATTGGGCGGTGGAATATCAGGCTCTGGCCCATCTATATTTATGCTTAGTGAAAATGAAAAGATTGCCCAACAGGTTGAGCTAATAATGGCTGAAATATATCCAGGTATTGGAATTGAATTTAAAACTTACGTCACAAAAGTTAATTCAAGTGGTATAAAAGTTATCAGCAGCCAGTAAATGAATCAACAATGAAATATTACAGTTTAAATAAACAATCACCGCTTGTAGATTTTGCAGCAGCAACTCTATTGGGGCAGGCGCCTGACAAAGGTTTGTATTTTCCTGAAACTATTCAGCAGGTTAGCAAAGAATTAATTGATAACATAGAAAACTATTCCAACGAAGCCATTGCAATGGAAGTTATTGCTCCTTATATCGGTGATGCTATTCCAAAAAATGTGTTGGAAAAGATTGTAAGCGAAACAGTGAATTTTGAAATCCCGTTGGTAAAAATTACAGATGAAATTTTTTCGCTTGAATTATTTCATGGCCCTACGTTGGCTTTTAAAGATATTGGCGCCCGGTTTATGAGCCGCTGCCTGGGTTATTTTGCTAAGGATAGTAAAGAAAAAATTGTGGTGCTTGTTGCTACTTCCGGCGATACCGGTGGCGCAGTAGCCAATGGTTTTTATGAGGTAGAAGGAGTAGAGGTTGTAATACTTTATCCATCCGGCAAAGTAAGCTCAGTACAGGAGAAACAATTAACTACGCTCGGCAAAAATATTCATGCGCTGGAAGTTGACGGCACTTTTGATGAATGCCAGCAAATGGTAAAAGCCATTTTTGCTGATGTGGAACTGAATCAAAAAATAAAAATTACTTCAGCCAATTCTATAAACGTTGCCCGCTGGCTGCCGCAGCAGTTCTATTATTTTTATTTATGGAAACAATGGAAAGATAAAGCCAATCCACCCGTTGTTACCGTTCCCAGCGGCAACTTTGGAAATATCTGTGCCGGTTTATTGGCACAGCAATCAGGCTTACCAATACAGCATTTTATTGCAGCATGCAATGCAAATGATACAGTTCCTGAATTTTTGCGCTCAGGAAATTATCAACCTAAAAAAGCATTACCTACCATTTCCAATGCCATGGATGTTGGCGATCCAAGCAATTTCATCCGCATCATGGAAATCTTTAACCAACAAATTGATGGATTGAAAAACACATTGACTGGTTATACCATTTCAGATGATGAAACAAAAGCGACTTTAATTTCCGTTTTTAAAGAATATAATTATTTGCTCGATCCACATGGAGCTGTTGCCTGCAATGCCTTACAGCAATATCAAGCCCAATATCCAAATACAAAAGGAGTAATTTTAGAAACAGCGCATCCGGTAAAGTTTTATGATGTTATTGAACCGCTGATTAATCAAGCGGTACCAGTACCGGAAATTATTACGGCGCAATTAAAGAAAGAAAAAGTGAGCAAAAAGATTGATGCCAAAACCGAAGATTTAAAACACTTTTTACAAAACGATTTGGCCTGATTTCTGTAAAAAAGAAAACCCCGTTTAATTAAAAACGGAGTTTTCTGTCATTGGGTACGGCTAAAACTATTTTATATAAAATCAATCAGATCCTGGTTCAACCTGTCTTTATCAGTGTACCACAAACCATGTGGTGCGCCTTCATAAACAACCAAACGAGATCCTGCAATTAACTTTGCACTCTGCTCACCTGTTGGTTTAAAAGGCACAGTTTTGTCGGCATCTCCATGTATAATAAGCGTTGGTACATTTATTTTAATCACATCTTTTCTAAAATCTGTTGATGAAAATGATTTAGCACATTCCAGTGTGGCAATGGGGTTTGCATCCATACATTTTACCAGACTGTTGGTTAAAAACGCATCGCTTACCGGGTGATTAACCAGGCTTACGCCAAAAAAATCTTTATTAAAGTCAGCCATAAATGCCGGCCTGTCTTCAATCATGCCCTTAGCCATTTTATCAAATGCTTCCTGCGGTACTCCATCCGGGTTGTCTTCTGTTTTAAGCATGTACGGCGTTACGCCACTTACAAACACAACTTTTGAAATCCGCTTTCCGCCAAATAAAGAAAAGTATTTTGCAATTTCACCGGCACCCATTGAGAAGCCTACAAGTGTTACTTCATTCAAATCCAGTTCATCCAATAATGATTTTAAATCTCCTGCAAGTGTATCGTAATCATAACCCGTAAATGGCCTGTCCGAATTGCCAAATCCACGCCTGTCGTAAGTTATACAACGTATGCCCTGCTGCGGCAATTGCGTTACCTGGTACTCCCACATTGCACCGCTTAGCGGCCAGCCATGTATAAAAACTACGGGTTTGCCTTTGCCAGCGTCTTCGTAATAAATTTTTACTGCTTCGTTATTATTTTGGGCCGAATTTATAAATGGCATTTGTGTAGTTTAAAATTAAAAAAATGATTTGCTTATACAAATCAAATATGCTGCCAAGCATTAAATCAATTTGAAATTGCAAGGGGATTAAAAAATTGATCAAATTTTGTAGAATTAATTACCCAATAAAAAACCGTCCCGAATAAATCGGGACGGTTCAATATTATCTAAGGTTAAAATTACTCAGCTACCACTTCAAACTCAACTTCGGTTTCGTTGCCGTTACCAAAATCAATACTTGCTTTAAAAGTACCAAGTTCTTTTACTTCGTCAATAATGGTGATACGGCGGCGATCAATTTCGTAGCCTTTTTGTTCTTTAATTGCACGAGCAATCTGAACTGAAGTTACGCTACCAAATATTTTACCGCTTGTACCGGTTTTAGCACCAATCTTTAAAGCACCATCTTTTAAAACAGCAATTACATTGTTTAATTCGGCCAGTAATTTGGCTTCTTTTTTAACCTGTTGCTTTTTCTTTTCTTCCATCATCTTCATGTTGGAAGGACTGGCTTCGATGGCCAATTTACTTGGGATCAAAAAATTTCTGCCATAACCGTTCTTAACTGTTACCAGCTCATTAACGCCACCTAAATTGTTTACATCCTGTATTAATATTACCTGCATTGTTTTGCATTTTTACCCAACCACGTTTTACCGCAGCTTTCTCTATTTAAAGGTTAGGGTGGTTAAGAAAATTTTATTTCAATAGATCAGTAACGTAAGGTAAAATAGCCATTTGACGGGCTTTTTTAACTGCATCACCAACCTTACGTTGAAACTTTAAAGAGTTTCCGGTAAGACGGCGTGGCAATAATTTACCTTGTTCGTTAATGAATTTCTTCAAAAATTCTCCGTCTTTGTAATCAATATAATGGATTCCCATTTTCTTGAAACGGCAGTATTTCTTCGGACGCTTCTCCTGCTTAATGGCAGTAAGATATTTTATTTCATTTTTTGCCATGAGTTAAGCGGGGGTTTTTTCGTTAGTAAATTTGCCGCCACTTCTCTTTTTCGCATTGTAATCGACGGCGTACTTGTCGAGTGCAGTGTACATGTGACGCATCTGTGATTCGTCACGTAAAAGTTGAATTTTCAACTTTTCATTGAAGCTGGTTGGCGCTTTGTACTCCATTACCCAATAAAGACCGGTGGTCTTCTTGTCAATGGGGTAGGCCAGTGATTTTAGTCCCCAAGGGTTACTGTGCAAAACCTCACCTCCGTTTTCTGTAACGAGGTCGGCGTATTTTTTCTGAGCGGCTTTAAATTCCTCTTCAGAAAGCACAGGGGTAAAAATCACCATCAATTCGTAGTTGTTCATTTCCCTGATTGATTTTGTTTTAAAAAATGTTGTTAATCCGTTTTTTCTTAACGGGCAGCAAAGGTAGGGGTTTTAGCCTGTTTTCGGGCATCAATTAGAGATTATTTTAACCGAACTGGATTTTTCAAGATACCAGCTGCGGTTTTTCATGGCATAATCGTGTAGCCTGTACTGAGCGAAGCGAATGTATCGCAATCCCTGCCCGTCCGTTCAGGCGGGCGTTCATCAGCTTTACTACTATTTGGCTTTACCTGCGTAGTAGATTATGCTCTTGTTATCAACGCTTTAAGTTCCTACTTCCTATTCAGCCTGTAAACCGGGTACCTATTATGTCCCGGTTCGTAATATGGCGAATTTTTATAAATAAAATCAAGTTGGGCCGAGCCATTGGCGGCAAATTTTTCATCAACCTTCTTTTTTTCCTCCAGTTTAGCCTTTAAAGCGGGGTCTTTTTTCAAAACTTCCGCCGCCAAATCATCCCAGCGGTAATCGCTGTAACCTTCCTTTTGCTGTAAAATGGCATCAAAAAAATTCCAGGCAAAAAAGCTGTCGTCGCCGGTTGGTTCCAGCATTTCTACCAAATATCGGTTGGCGGGCTGGTTTAAGTAAATAACATAATCGCCTTTTAAAAATCTGATTTTTTGGTTCATCACCGAAATTTTTACGGCCGAATTTTTATGATGTTTTTCATAAGGCCTGGGCAAAGCTTTATAATCATCAATATGGTAAGCTTCCACATCAATCAGTGTATCATTTTTAAATTGCTGCATTTGCACATTGTTCAGTTTTAGGAGATCAATTAAAATATACCATCCTTGTGGGATGATATAAGCTGCCGGTGCATCAACAAAATTAGAAGCATTAAAAACATTGAAAAACTTTACCTGTTTTATAAATGGTTTGCTTCGGTCGTAATACATTCTGTTTTGCCCGGTAGCATCACTTGGTTTAAAACCCTGTTCGTATCCTTTAAAAGTTATAAAAGAAAATTTGGTTGTATCAACTGTCCATTTAAAAGGAAAGGATTTTGTATTCACAACTTCCGCTCTTGCTTTTTTACGTTCTGCAATCAATGCTGTTGCATTCAGTGATGCTTTTTCAATTACTGTCAGCGAAAGTGCGTAAGTAGAAAGCACCCTGTCTTTAAAAGCCTTCAGCATGTGCGTTTCCGGCACAAAGCCTATTGTTTGAAACAGAGCCGCATAACCTGAAGAGTAGCGTGGAGGATCGTAAAACATTTCCATGCCTTTGTCCGGCGTTTCAGTTTCAAAATTTACATAAGGCACCATATCCCAGTTTTTTTCTGTCATGCCTTTGTAGAGTTGCGGCTCAAAATTATTTTTTAACCATCCCCCCAAATCAACACCCAGTTTATCATACTGAGTGGTAAGCAAAGTCATGGTATGCTGGTAATCGGCACCATCACTAACATGGTTATCAATTAAAATATCCGGATCAAGCAAATGAAAAATCTGTACAAATGATTTGGCTTCCTTGCTGTCATTTTTTGTAAAGTCACGGTTCAGGTCAAGGTTTTGGGCATTGCCTCTAAAGCCATATTCCAGCGGTCCGTTTTGGTTGGCTCTTGAATAAGAATTACGGTTCAAACATCCGCCAATATTATACACCGGTATAAAAGCCAAAGCAACATTACCAGGCAATTTTATCTTATTGATTACAATATCTCTCACTAACATCATACTTGCATCAATGCCATCTGGCTCACCGGGGTGAATGCCGTTGTTGATAAGGATTACAGCTTTGTTTTGCTTATGCCATTGTGCTGCATCAAACCTGCCATCATTACTAACCAAAACAAGGTGCAAAGGGTAACCTGCATCACTCATGCCCATTTCTTTTACCAATACTTTGGTTGAAATTTTATCTAAATTTTTATACCATTCAATGGCTTCAAAATAAGTAGCACTTTCAAGTCCGCTGGTTTTTTCAAAGCGGCATTGCT
The DNA here is from genome assembly GCA_031360765.1 of Chitinophagaceae bacterium. GTDB lineage: Bacteria > Bacteroidota > Bacteroidia > Chitinophagales > Chitinophagaceae > Ferruginibacter. The sequence continues at coordinate 2,092 of JANMBZ010000099.1, read as the reverse complement.
GTGCATTAACGGATTTTATAATTAAGAATGTGACAAACAGTAAAAGTAGTTTTCTCATTTAAATTAAATTTTAGTGAAGCTACACTCATTTTTAATTTGTGTAACGCCATTTAAAAAATAGCGCTAAACTTATTTCTGCGCCTCATCAAATTAACCACTTTGTAAAACCTTGGTTATCTTTCCGAAAGATTAAAGGTCTTCGTGATTTTTAACGATTGCATATTATTCAAAAAGTATAAAAATAAGTGGCAAAAAAAATAAATAATGCGGCTGAGCAGCAACGATTAAATATCAATGCACAAAAAAATGTACCACTGGTAACCTGGGGCCCTTACCTGAGCGAAAGGCAATGGGGAACCGTACGGGAAGATTACAGTGCCGGCGGCGATGCCTGGAATTATTTTAGCCATACACAGGCACGTAGCCGTGTGTACAGATGGGGCGAAGATGGTATTGCAGGCATCAGCGATATGCACCAGAATTTATGTTTTGCCATTGCCTTGTGGAATGAGAAAGATCCGTTTTTAAAAGAGCGTTTGTTTGGATTAACAAATGCTGAAGGTAACCATGGCGAAGATGTAAAGGAGTTGTATTACTACCTGGATAATACGCCCACACACAGTTACATGAAATACCTGTATAAATATCCGCAGGCGGCGTTTCCGTATGAGCAACTGATTTCTGTAAATATAAACCGCACCAAGGCCGAACGTGAATTTGAATTATTAGATACAGGTATTTTTAACGAAAATAAATATTTTGATGTACAGGTGCAGTATGCCAAAAATAATGATGAAGATATTTGCATCCATATAGAGATTACAAACCGTGGTACCGAAGATGCAGCCATTGTAGTGCTGCCAACACTTTGGTTCCGCAACCGTTGGTTGTTTGGCGATACGTTAGATAAACCTGTTTTAGAAATGCAAAGCCCTTTGGCCAACGCCGGCGTTGTAAAAGCTACGCATGAAAAACTGGGCAGCTATTATTTTTATTATGCTGCAACAGCCGAAAACCTGATGACGGAAAATGAAACCAATACCGAAAAAATATTTGGTTCGCCCAACGCATCTGTTTTTGTAAAAGATGCTTTTCACGATGCAGTTGCTGGCAATGAAAAGAAGTTGTATCAGCAATTAAAAAACAAAACTACCGGCACAAAATTTTCGCCGTTGTACCGCTTATCAATTGCTGCACAAAAATCGCAAAGTATTACACTTCGTTTGTGTAAGGGGGAATTAGAAAATCCTTTTAATGAAACTTTAGATAAAGTTTTTGCAGATAGAAAAGAGGAGGCAGATGAGTTTTATAAAAACCTGTTGCCGGTAAATGTTCCAAAAGATTTAGTGGCTTTGCATCGCCTGGCTTTTGCCGGTTTACTTTGGAGTAAACAGTTTTACCAGTATGATATTGAACGCTGGCTGCAAGGGGATGTACATAATATAAATCCACCATTGGAAAGGGTTTATGGAAGAAATGCAAACTGGGCTCATTTAAAAATTGCCGATGTTTTGGCCATGCCTGATAAGTGGGAGTACCCTTGGTTTGCAGCATGGGATCTTTGTTTTCATTGCATACCCATGGCGATGGTTGATCCTGCATTTGCAAAAAACCAGTTGATATTATTATGCCGTGAGTGGTACATGAATCCACAGGGGCAAATACCGGCTTATGAGTGGAACTTCAGCGATGTTAACCCGCCTATTGAAGCCTGGGCCGCTATGCAGGTTTATCATATTGAGCAAAAAATGCACGGCTTTTCAGACATTTATTTTTTAAAACGCATTTTTCAAAAGCTATTGCTAAACTTTACCTGGTGGGCAAACCGGGAAGATGAAAGTGCAAAAAATGTTTTTTCCGGCGGCTTTTTGGGGCTTGATAATATTGCTGTGATAGACCGTAACAGTTTGCCATTGGGCAGTTCGCTTGAGCAGGTAGATGCTACCGCCTGGATGGGTATGTATGCACTCAATATGATGGAGATGGCTATGGAGATTGCCCAAACCGATAACAGTTTTGAAGACTTGGTTACAAAATTTTATGAACAGTTTATTTTAATTTCCGAATCGCTGAACGAAAAATTATGGAACAA
>JANMBZ010000096.1:0-2073 GCA_031360765.1 Chitinophagaceae bacterium | reverse complement strand
TCAGATAATTAATGCCAATGCAGCACAAACTAAAATAGTAGCCACCAGCAGTTACAGCGTAAAAGAGTTGGCAGTTATGCTGCAACAGTTGATTAATTGATATTTTGAAAAATCTCTTCATAGTTGCTCCACATTTTCCGCCATCATCAGCACCGCCATCGCAGCGGGTAAGGTTATTGGTTAAGCATTGCGCTTCCCTTGGATTTTTTCCAACTGTTTTTACGGTAGCACCAAAATACCGGGAAGAAATTGAAGATGCATGGATGTGTACATTATTGGGAAAAGATTTTGAAGAGATAAAAGTCAATAGCCTTGATTTTAGAAAAACACGCAGGTTTGGTATTGGCGATCTTGGTTTACGGATGATACCATCACTTTTTTTTGCACTAAAAAAAGAAGCAAAGGAAAAAAAGCCGGCATTTATTTTATATCCTGTACCACCCTGGTATATCCTGGTGATTGCACCTATCATAAAAAAAATAACAGGGGTAAAATATGGTATTGATTTTATTGATCCCTGGGTGCATGAAGAACCTGGCAGTCTGAAAGGGTTTAAACATAGCCTGGCACAACGTGTGGCCCGTATGCTGGAAGGATGGGTAACTACTAATGCCGATATTATTTTTTCGGTTTCGGAAGGTATAAATGAAAATTTAAGAAAGCGTCACAAAAAATTAACTGCAAAACCAATGTATGCAGTGCCTTATGGTGCAGAACCGGGAGATTTTTCTGAATTAAATAATACAGCAGAGAAGGATGCAACCGGAAAAATATTAATCAGGTATATTGGTGCCATCTGGAACGATTGTTATCCGGTGCTCGACGGACTGATGCCGGCACTGGCAGCAGTAAATAAAATCTTGCCAATACAACTGGAATTTTATGGTACCAGTTATGGTGGTGAGGGCCATGCAAAACCACAATTGCAAAACTGGATAAGCAGTAATGATATGCACAGCTATACAAGTGAACAATGTTTACGGGTTACCTACAAAGAGGCTTTGCAACTTACCACTGGTGCTGATATACTTTTTTTAGTGGGAGGCATGCAGCCTTATTACGCTGCCTCAAAACTGATGGGTATGGTAGTATCGGGCAAGCCCTTTATTGCATTTGTACATAAAGATTCATTTCCGGCAATCTTTCTTCAAAAATTAAATTATCAATACCTGGTAACATATTCGGCAGAAGCAGCAGAATTGCCGGTAACAAAAACGGAAGCACTTAAAAATATGTTTGTAAAACTGATTCAGCAAAAAGATTCTTTTATACCATTGAATACCGATCTTCCATTGATAAAAGAAAATACAGCAGCAGGCATGACAAAGTTTTTTACAGATAAAATTTCATCAATATTATAATCACAAAATGATCAATCATTACGAAAAAATAAAAAATAAAAAAGTATTGGTTACCGGTGGACTTGGCTTTGTAGGCCACAACCTGGTTAAAACTTTAATTGATGATTATAATTGTACTGTTATTGTGGTAGATAATTGTGCAAACAGTAATCCTGCAATTCTGGGCAGCTATATCAATAAAGTTACGTTTGTACAGATATCGGTTTTAGATATAGATAAACTTTTTCCTTTACTGGCCGATGTTAATTATATTTTTCACCTCGCCTGCAAACAAATATCAACCTCAGGCACAGAGCCGCTGGACGATTTAAGGGTAAATGCAGAAAGCACTTTACTGATGTTGAATTTTATAAAAAATAATGAGCTGCCTGCATTGGAAAGGTTTGTGTATGCTTCATCCTGCTCGGTTTACGGCAGCTCTACTATTCTGCCAATTTCCGAAACAGACCCTACCATTGTTTTAAGTAATTATGCAGCTACCAAATTACTGGGCGAAAATTATACCATGATTTATAACCGCAGTTATGATGTGCCTACGGCTGCTGTACGATACTCCAATGTATATGGCTACGGCCAGTCCCCCCGCAATCCTTATTGTGGTGTGCTGGGCAAATTTGTACACAATGCTTTAACCGGCCTTCCCTTATCTGTTATTGGCGATGGAGAACAGACCAGAGATTACACTTTTGTTTCAGATGCAGTTAATGCAACC
>JANMBZ010000058.1:0-13104 GCA_031360765.1 Chitinophagaceae bacterium | reverse complement strand
TTATACAAAGGCAAGGGCGCAAAACTGCAACGGGCTTTAATACAATATTTTTTAGATTACAACACTGCTGCCGGTTACACCGAATATTTGCCACCGCTGCTGGTGAACGAAGCATCGGCCTATGGTACCGGTCAGTTGCCGGATAAAGAAGGACAGATGTACCATGCAACGGCAGATAATTTTTACCTGATACCCACCGCCGAAGTGCCGGTTACCAATATTTACCGGGATGAAATTGTAAAGGAATCTGAACTGCCAATTAAGATGACAGCCTACACACCTTGCTTTAGAAGAGAAGCCGGAAGTTTTGGTGCAGATGTACGTGGGCTAAACCGTGTGCATCAATTTGATAAGGTTGAACTGGTGCAGATTGTACACCCCGAAAAAAGTTATGATGTGCTGCAAGAAATGGTAAGCCATGTTGAAAAGCTTTTGAATGCACTTGAATTGCCTTACCGCATTTTACGCCTTTGCGGTGGCGATATGAGTTTTGCATCTGCACTTACGTACGATTTTGAAGTATATAGTGCAGCCCAGCAAAAATGGCTGGAGGTAAGTTCTGTAAGTAACTTCGAAAACTTTCAAACCAACCGGTTAAAAATACGCTTTAAGGATGTAGATGGAAAAAGCCAACTGGCTCATTCTTTAAACGGCTCATCGCTTGCACTGCCAAGGATTGTGGCTTGCCTGCTGGAAAATAACCAAACAGAAAACGGGATTAATTTACCGGCAGTTTTGCATCGTTATTTTGGGAATATGGAAATTAAAAACTGATTTTCTGCGTAACCTCTTTTTTTTATTTTCTCTGCGGTAATATTAAATCGCAGAGAAAAGGAGAATCAGAGAAAAGTCGCAGATGATTATATTTCTTTCTGCAACTCTCTTATCTTCTTATTCATCACATAAAACCAAAGCGGCGGTACCAAAGCCAACAGCATACTTCCGGGATAACCGGTAGGTAATTGTGGCGCATTATGATGATGCTGAAGTATCTGGTATTTTCTGCTGGCAAGATAGTGATGATCGCTGTGGCGGCTTAATTCAAATAACATCAATCTGCCAAGAATATGATTGCTGTTCCAGCTATGATGGGGCATGGCACGTTCGTAATTTCCATCTGCCCGTTGCTGGCGTTGCAGGCCGTAATGTTCAATATAATTCACTGTCTCCAGCAATAAAAAACCAATGATTGCAGCAGCTAAAAAATACAATGTTATCAGCCATCCAAAAATAAAATAAATGGCTGTAACAAATAAAAGCTGAATGATCTGCGCCTGCAACATTTCATTTTTCCAATGCAAAACAGGTAAGTTTTTTTTCTTCATTTCTGTGTTTGCAATTTTCCATGCAGATATGTAGGAGAAAATAATGGTGCGGAAATAAAATGTAAAAACCGGTTCGTTATATCTTGCCGAGCTTGGGTCTTCAGGCGTGGCTACATTTTTATGATGGCCTTTATTGTGCTCAATAAAAAAGTGCATGTAAAGCGATGTAAGTAATAATGATTTTGCAAAAAACTGTTCGTATTTTTTTATGCGGTGGCCAAGTTCATGCGCCACATTAATACCAAATGTGCCGCAGAGTAAACCCATGGTAAAAATGCGGCCGGTAATTTCCCACCAAAGCAATTCACCGGTTTTAATCGAGCTTAAAAAAATATACAAAGCAGCAAATTGTAAAACAACAATCAGGTAAAGCAGGTAATCATAAATGGGGTCTTTTTTCACCAGTTCTTCTTCTGCATCACTTAAATTTTTTTTATCGGGGTTAATGAAAAGTTCAGCCAGGGGCATTAGCAGCCAGGCATAAATCATCGGGCTCCAGGTAATCCATCCTTTGCCTGTAAAAGACAACCACGCTAAAAAATAAATAAGCATCGGAGATAAATATTTGAAGGCTTTTATTTGCATGCCTGTAATTTACAAAAGAAGCATGAGATTTTGAAACAGGCCGCTTATTGGTTAAAAAGCCAGTAATCAATGAAATTAGTGCAGAATAAGTGTGAATAATATAAATCCCCGCTATAGTTGTGTAATATTCTCCCCTATAAAAAGCAGAACTTTGAAGTACTGAAATTTATTATATGCAGGCAAAGTCCAGTCCGATAAAGAAAGAAGAAATACAACAGAATCCAGATCCGCATATTGATCAGGATTTTCCTGGTTATCCTCATCTTCCGGCCGATAAAAAAAGCATTACTCCTGTTACAGAAACCGAGAAAAAGCTGGCTGGTACTCAAAAGAAAAAATCAAAAAAAGTTTACGGCAGTTAGTATTTTTGTTACGGCATCAGGTCAAAATGTGGGTATAAATTAACTGGCATAATAATTTCTTATTAACATAAAACCCTGCTGAAGAAACTATCTTATTTGACAGCCCTCAGCAAAAAAATATTTCTACAGCAGCATTTACCAGATGTCTTACAAAAAGGTATTTAAAAAAACGGGCAAAATTTTCTTATACTTAATTTTAAGTGTGCTGTTACTGGTATGTGTGGTTATGATCTTCATCAATACATCCACCGGCAAGCGGGTGATAAAAAATAAAGTTCAATCTTACCTGCAGGATAAATTAAAAACCAGAATTGTTATCGGTTCTGTTAATTACAAGTTACCCATCTCCATAGAAATTAATAATGTTTATGCAGAGGATCAAAAGCACGATACCCTTTTGTTTGGAGAAAGAATAGCGGTAGATGTAAAAATGCTGCAACTCATTTGGGGAAACACCGATATTCAGAAAGTAGAGTTAAAAAACATTTTTATCAATGTAAACCGTGGCGAAAAAGATTCAGTATTTAATTACCAGTTTATCATCAATGCTTTTTCAAGTCCTAAAACAATAACATCAACAAAAGATACTACTCCTTTAAAAATAAATTTAGGAAGGCTGATACTCGAAAATGTTTCGCTACAATTTAAAGATAAAAATGGCGGTACCGATTTTTACGCCGGTATAAAAAACCTGAATGCAAGTTTATATAAATTTCAACCAGACAGGGTTGATTTTGGCGTTAATGATCTGGTTGCATCGGGCGTAAATTTCTTTATGAAAACCTACAAAGCAAAAGCAGTTAAACCTGCTTTGCCGGTGCCGGAAGATAAGATAAGCCAACCTGGATATGGTTTAAATATCAGCACTGCTTTATTAAACATACGGGATGTAAATGTAAAAGTTGAGAATACAGTTTCGGGTATGTATTATGCCAATAATGTTACGCATTTGGGTTTGACGAAAGCATTGTTCAATTTATCAACATCATCAGCTACAGTAGATTCCCTCATGCTGGATAGCTCTTTCGTAAAATTCATCAGCCCTAAAAGAATTATTGATTCTACTGCCAAAGAATTACCCGGAGATGTAGAACCAATGCCGTGGCAGATAATTGCCAAACAGGTTTCGCTAAACAACAACCAGGTGCAGTTTGATGATAACAATCTTAATAAAAAAGATGGATTTGATTTTGGGCATTTCAGTATTTCAAAACTAACAACAGATATTTCATCTGTTACATATTCTGTAAAAAGAACAGAAGGACTGGTACAGCAACTTACATTTAAAGATACCAGCGGGTTTGCCCTGGATACCGTGCATGCAAAATTTTTAATGACAGATTCCATTTTTTCTGCCGATGAATTATATGTAAAAACTGGTCAAAGTCTTTTGCAGAATTTTATTGAGTTAAAATTTGACAGTCTGGCCGGCATCAGCAAATATCCACGCAACAGTTTAATAGCAGCCACACTTAAAAACTCTACCATTGCTTTTGATGATTTGTATTTGCTGCTGCCGGAGTTAAAAAAAACTTTTCCGCCGGCTCAGTTTGCAGGCAACAAAGTTTTTTTTAATACAGAATTACGGGGTAACCTGGCGCAGATTTATTTACCATACCTGCAACTGATTGGCTTTTCAGGCAGCAGCGTTAGGGCTCATGGTTCGCTTTATAACCTTACCGATGTTAATAAATTTTATTACGATCTGTACATTGATCAAAGCAGTTTTAGAAAATCGGATATTTTAAAATTTGTACCAAAGGAAAACCAGCAATCGCTGGCAAGTTTACCAGATGTTATAAACCTGAGGGGAAGAATTACTGGTAATAAAAATGACCTGGTTTCTGATATTATTGCCAGCGGAAAAGGCATGGCATTCAATGGAAAATTTTCTTTGAAGAATTTAACTGACTCCAAAAACCTGAAGTACGATTTTTTACTGCGTGAAAGCAGTTTTGATAAAAGTTTTATAATGGGCCTGATACCGCAGGGAACATTGCCACCCGAAATTAATTTACCCGAAAAAAATTATATAAGAGGAACATTAAAAGGAACCATTGATGACCTGGTTGCTGATTTGCAATTGGGCGGAAGTTATGGCCTGATGACTGTGAAAGGATTTTTAAAAAATGCAAAAGATAAAGAAAGAGCCACCTACGATCTTTTTATAACAACAAATAATTATGAAATTGGAAAACTGATAAGGCAGGATAGCGTACTGGGAAAAGTTACCGGCTCTTTTACAGCCAAGGGTACCGGCTTTAATTATAAAACTATGCGGTCGGATATTACCGCTTCTATAAAACAACTGCAATACAATAAATACAATTATCAGAATGCAAAAATTAAAGCAAATCTCAATAACGGAATTATAAACAGTAAAGGAATCATCAACGATGAAAACCTCAAACTGCGATATGATATTAAAGCAAACGTACAAAACGAATATCCATCAATAAATGGTTTTGTAAGAGTTGATACCGCAAGATTACAGCCACTCAATTTGTATAAAGACACGCTGAATTTTTCATTAACGGCAAACATAAAAGCCAACAGTTTAAAACCCCGTAGCCTGGATGTGAATACGATCATTGATTCCATCAGAATGCAGGTTGATAAAGCGTTTTACAAACTTGATAGTGTTTCATTAATTGCAACTTCTGCCAATGGCCGTGATAGTATTAATTTTTATGCACCCTTTGCCAGCCTGCAGGCTAACGGCGCTTTTGATTACGATAAAGTGGGCGATGCGGTTGTGCAATATGTAAATCACTATTATAAAATTTCAGATTCTGTATCAGCCAAAAATATTGCTGATCAGCAGCTTGTTTTTAAAGGGATTATAAAAAAAGATTCTTTACTTACCGGTATTATCCCGGGATTAAAGGGGTATGAGGATATAAATTTTAATGGAAGTTTTGCATCGGCAGATACGGATAGTGCTTTAAATTTTATTGCAACGGTTCCGTATCTGGCTTACGAAGATTACAAACTTCGAAACGGTAGTGTTAACATCGCATCTAAAAACGAACGCATTAATTACGATATAAATTTTGATACGCTCAATTCAGCCTCCAATACATTTTATGCAACCCGTTTAAACGGCAGTGCTGCAAACGACAGTGTTATGATGAACGCTATAACACAGGATAATAAAGCAAATGACTGGTTTGGTTTAAAAGCGTCATTGTATGCAAAAAATAAAAATTATTCCTTCCGCTTAAAAGATAGCCTGCTGCTTAATTACGAAAAATGGAACGTGGTTTCAGACAATTACATCAGCTATTCGCCGCAGGGCATAATCATTCACAACTTTGGTATCACCAGCGACACTTCAAAAATTTCTATCAACAGCAGGCAAGAAATTGTAAACAGCCCCATTGATATTGACATAGAAAATTTTAATTTAAAAAGCATCAGTTCTATCCTGAATAACGATACTGTTTTTGTTGCCGGAATTTTTGATGCAAAGATTTTGGTAAGCGATCTCAATAAAAAAATACCATCATTTATTGGCGACTTTGTAGTTAGCAATTTGGCTATAATGGAACAACCGCTTGGTACACTGATAGCAACAGCAAAAAAGCAAACAGATGATAATGTAAGTGCCTTTGTAACTTTAACAGGCAATGGAAACAGCATAACTGCCAAAGGGAATTATTACCTGAATAACAAAGACCAGGATTTTGATGCCAGTGCCAACATAATAAAACTCGATATAGCAACGCTGCAGGGTTTTACAAACGGAGCTATTAAAAATGCCAGTGGCAGCGTACATGGAGATGTAACTGCCAATGGTAAATTTGCAGATCCACGCTGGAAAGGAACATTAAATTTTGATACAACAAAATTCACCTTAACGCAATTGGGAACTGCTTATAAAATAGATAAGCAGGCTATCAGCTTCAACTACCCCGATATCAACTTTAATAATTTCATCATAAACGATTCCTTAAATAATGCTTTAAAAATTAATGGCGTAGTAACAGCAAATAAGGAAAAAACCTATGATCTTAATCTCGCCCTCAATGCAAAAGATTTTATGTTTTTAAATGCAACCAGAAATGTGAACAGCGATCTTTATGGGCTCGCCGTAGCAGATATTGATGTAAAAGTTACGGGCAATTCAGCCACGCCGGATATTGAGGGAAATATTTCAGTAAAAGATAAAAGCAATATCACCATTGTAATTCCCGAAAAAAGTTATAGCAAGGATGATGGAAAAACCATTGTAAGGTTTATTGACCAGGATACATTTGTTATCAATCCACCGGTAAAACCATTTGTAGAAGAGAAGACGGTGAAGTCTAACTTTTTACAGTTTCTTAATTATAATCTGAATGTAGAAGTACAGAAAAAGGCAGCGCTTACCATAGTAATTGATCCATCAACAGGAGATGAAATAAAAGTACAGGGCCAGGCCAATTTAAATGCGGGTGTTGATCCAAGTGGTAACATTATACTTGCCGGAAACTACGAATTGGAAAAAGGGTATTATGTATTTAATTACCAGTTTTTGCAGCGCAAATTTATTTTACTTCCGGGTAGTACAATTTATTTTGCCGGCCCTCCGGATGCGGCCAGGCTTAACATACAAGCACTTTACATCGTTAATACATCATCTAAAGATTTGCTCGAAAACCAGGTTGGCGTTGTAGATCCATCGTTGGCTAATGCTTTCGGTCAAAAAATTCCATTTAAAGTAATGCTTAACATAACCGGAGAAATAAGCAAGCCGGTTATAAAATTTGATATTGAATTACCGGATGAATCGGCAGTGCTTGGCAGCGATCTGCGGGCTACCATCGAAAATAAACTGGCGCAAATAAGAGGTGATGAATCTGCAATGAATAAACAGGTATTTTCTTTATTGCTATTAAACCGGTTTATTCCAGAACAAAGCAGTGATTTTTTTAAAGGCAACGGTGATGATTTTGCCGATATTGCCAGGCAGAGTGTAAGTGGTTTTTTATCATCAGCCTTAAATGAAATAGCCGGTAATTTATTAAAGGGTGTGGATATTGATCTTAACCTGAATAATTACCGCGATGCCACCAGAAACGGATCTGTAGCACGTACAGATTTGAATGTAGCATTGAGTAAAAATTATTTAAACGACCGGTTAACGGTGAGCCTGGGCAAAAATTTTGGCCTGCAGGGGCAGGATGCAACCGCTAAGGCAAATAATGGTTTTATACCTGATGTTACTATTGGTTACAAGCTTACAAAAGACGGACGCTATCTTTTAAAAGCATACCGCAAAAACCAGTTTGAAGTTGTATTGGATGGCTATGTGGTGGAAACCGGGCTGGGCTTTGTAGTTACATTGGATTATGAAACCTTTAAAGACCTTTTCGGAATAAAAAAGAAAAAGAATAATTAATGTACAGCAAAAAACGATATTATTTTATCATAGTTGTTTTAATGCTTGCCGCAACTTCCTGCAGTGTGCAACGTTTTTTGCCACCGGGTGAAAAACTGTATAGAGGTGCAACAGTTAAAGTGGTAAAGCATCCGGATATTAAAATATCTAAAAAGGCAATGGAAAAATATGTAGCCCAGGCTGCAAGGCCGCGTCGCAATAAATTTTTATTGGGCCAGCCTTACAAAGTATGGTGGTGGTATGTAATTGGCGAACCCGACCCCGATAAAACGGAACGGGGTTTAAAATCTTTTTTACGCAAAAGACTGGGTGAGCCACCGGTTTTAAGCAGCCGTATCAATGCAAAAGTTACTGCAGAAAATATACAGGCTTTTATGGAAAACACCGGCTATTTTCACACAACGGTGCAGGGAGATACTGTTAACAGCGGATATTTTACCAGGGCAATTTATACAGCACAGGTGCAACCCCAGTACACTATTAAAAGTATTACCTGGGTTAGCGATAGTTCTGATTTGCTTAAACTGTTGCAGGAAAAACAAAAGACCGGCGTGTTGAAAGTTGGTAAGCCTTACCGCCTGAGTGATATAAGTGAAGAGCGTGACCGGCTTGATCTGTACCTGAAAACCAAAGGGTATTATTTTTTTAATCCTGATTACCTGATGGCTTATGCCGATAGTACGGTGGGCAACAGAAAAGTGGAGCTTTTACTGAACATAAAAAAATCTATTCCTGATGCTGCAAAACATGCATTCAGCATCAACCGGATAACAGTTTTTCCCAACTACTCTTTAATATCCGATCAACTTGATACAAGTTTAGCCGGTGCTGTAAAATATGATGGATTATTAATTAAGGATACGATAAAAAAATTCCGGCCACGTCTTTTTGCAGAAACCATAACCTATCGGCCCGGAAGTATTTATAACAGCCGGGAGCAAAATGCTACCTTAAACCGTTTTATAAACCTGCCGGCATTTAAGTTTACAAAAAACCGGTACGAAGCAGTTAAAGATACTTCCGCAGGGCATAAGCTGAATGTGTATTATTACATTACACCTGCGAAGAAAAAATCTTTTCAGGGCGAGCTAGATGCTTTTACAAAAGAAAACAGTTCAACCGGCGCACAATTAAGTCTTAACTGGAAAAACAGAAATCTTTTTAAAGGAGCAGAAGTGCTTACTGTTAAGGCTTATACAGGTTTTGAACTTTCGCTTTTAGATTCGCTGAAGAGAAATAACAGCTTTCGCATAGGTGGCGAAATCGGAATTAAATTTCCCCGCTATGCAGTTCCTTTTTTGCATCTGAAAGAAAATAATTTTTATCCGCCAAATACAAATTTTTTAATTGGATATGAATTGTATCAAAGACAGTTGTTGTACACAAAAAATCTTTTCAGGTTGCAATACGATTTTACCTGGAAAACATCTTACAGAAATGAATTTACACTGGCACCGGTTTCTTTGAGTTATTTAAATGCAAGCAATGTAACTGATACGTTTTACAAACAGGCTTTAATCAATCCCGATATACTTGTGAATGTTTATTCTGAAGCTATTTTGGGAAGTTTTTTTTCATACACTTATAACAGCAGTTTCAGGCGCAATAACAAAATCTATTTTAAAGCAGCTGTTGACCTGTCGGGCAATATTGCCGGTTTGATTACAGGTGCAAAAAGATACAGGGAAAAAACTATTTTTAATACGCCCTTTGCACAATACGCAAAATTCGATTTTGATATACATTATACCAGGGTATTACCCAATAAATGGGAATGGGCAAACCGGCTTATGACCGGTATAGGCCTGCCTTACAGCAATTCGTCATTGCTGCCGTTTTCAAAACAATATATTATCGGTGGTTCCAGTTCTATTAGAGGTTTTCGGGTTCGTAATTTAGGGCCTGGTAGTTATAAGCCTTCTGCAACCGATCAAAGTTTTTTCCAGGTAATTGGAGGAGATTATAAGTTGTTGGTAAATTCAGAATTACGAATTCCAATCACTTCATTAATAAGCACGGCAGTATTTGTTGATGCAGGTAATATCTGGACGAAAGACACCTTGCTTTATGGCCCCAAAGCAAAACTCAGCAAAAACTGGTTTAAAGAAATCGCTGTTGCTGCCGGTATTGGATTACGCATTGACGCAAACGTTTTGGTTATAAGGGCCGACCTGGGAATACCCTTACGCAAGCCTTATTTACCAGATGGACAAAGGTGGGTTTTTAAACAGGTTGATTTTGGAAGCCGCTCCTGGAGAAGAGAAAACCTGATATTAAATATTGCATTGGGGCTACCTTTTTAATTACATTTAATAAAATTTATTTTGAAAAAATCGCTATTAGTAATTGTATTGATTGTTGCGCTTGCACTTGCTGGCGGCTGGTTTTATTGGCAACAACATAAAAAGGGAATTGTAAAGGATTCAATAGAAACTGCTATCAGTAAGGGTACCGACAGTTTGTATTTTATCCATTATGACAGCTCGTCCATTGATGAAGTAAACGGTAACGCATCTTTCTATAATGTTACATTACAATCAGATTCTTTGCAAAAACAATTACAGCAGTTTGATACTGCTTCCTCAGCTACGATTTATAATATACAGATTAACGAAGTGTCTATAAGGGGTGCAAATATCTCGGGCCTTATTAGTAACACTTCAATTGAAGCAAATTCTATTTTTATTAAATCTCCGGTTATTTACATAATCAGCTCTGGTAAAAAAGAAAAGAAAATATTAAACAGCAACGATAGCCTGGCTATTTATGAAAAGCTGCTGGGCAAATTTAAAAGTATCAATGCAAAAGAAATTATTATTGAAAATGGCATTTTAAATTTTGCAGATAAAACAGGTGAGCCGCATACTGCGCTGAGAGATATCAATGTGCAATTAAAAAAATTCAGGATTGATAGTACCAGGGATTACCAGAATATTCTCAGTTATTTTGTAAAAGATATTGTGGCAAAAGTTAAAGAGGTTTATATAAAGGGAGATAAGAATACCGCTACGTTTGCAGATGTGGAATACAATGCACCAGGCAGGTTTATCAGCCTTAAAAAATTTCAGCAAAAAAACAGCGACGATAAAATTGTGTTTGATGTTAACAATACATCTATCAGCAATATTTCTACAGATGCTTTTATACTGAATCAGCAGTTAAAGGCCGAAGAGCTTACAAGTGCTGGAGGCATGCTTACTTTTTATATCAAACAAAAGAAAAATACAGACTCAACCAATGATGAAATTGAAATTGACAACAATTATTTTGATGAAGCCCAGGTGAACAAAGTAGATATTGCCAATACCAAAATCATTATCTACAATAAAGCAAAACCTGATAAGGCACCGATCGTAATCAACAATGTAAAATTTAATGCCAGCGAAATTCAGAAATTACATTCGGGTACTAACATAAAAAATTTAATCAGCAACAGTAACTGGAGTTTATCGGGCGATGGCTTTTCGTTTATTACAGATAACAACCTTTACAGAATGACTTTGGGTGCATTTATTATGAACAATGCCGATGCCACCATGCACATAAAAAATTTTAGCGTTAAACCAATGCTTGGCGAAGATGCGTTTACCAGAACCCTGGCACACCAGCAGGATCTTTATACAATCGAGCTTAACAATATTGAATTAAGTGGTATTGATACCAGGTTGCTTATTATACAACGCAAGCTGGAAGCTGCCGCGGCCACATTGCAACCATCATTAAAAGTTTATCGTGATAGAACAATTGCTCCCGATCTTACAAACAAGGTGGGTAAATATCCACAGCAGTTACTACAAACAATTAAATTTCCTTTCAGCATAAAAAAAATGATTGTAAACAATGGCAGTGTTTCATATACAGAAAAAGGGGATCTCTCAAAAAAAAGGGGTACTGTTTTTTTTAAAAATATACAAGGTACTATCTTAAATGTAACCAATATTAAAGCGCTGATAAATCAGAATAATTTACTTACGCTTGATGCCAATGCAAGTTTTATGGGCCTGAGCAAGATACACAGCGTTTGGAAAATGCCACTCAATAGTCCAAACGGCGCTTTTGAAGTTACCGGCGAAGGTGCTGCATTTAGCGGGCCGGCCCTCAACCCAATGACAGAGGCATTGGGCATGGCAAGCATTAAAAGTGGAAATATTAATAGTCTTACTTTTAAAATGACGGGTAACGATTATATGGTTAAGGGCACATCTACATTGTTGTACGATCACCTTAACGTGGAGTTACTAAAAAAAGATTCAACCGAACTAAAGAAAAAGGGATTAATGAGTTTGCTTACCAACGCACTTATTAAAGATGCAAATCCAAAAAACGGGGTAACACGCAATGGCCAAATAAGTTTTCAGCGGGACGTAACTAAATCATTTTTTAACCTGGTTTGGAAAGGTATTTTCTCCGGCATTAAACAAACGGCACAAAAACTGTAAACTTATTTTTTTTGCTGTTAAACCAATTGGTAATTTACAAGTCATAAGTTCGATTATTTTTTTTAAAATCATAATTATTTTATGTCAACCTCTAACCGGTTAAAAAATCAACACCTTTTATGGCGCAGTGCTTTTGGGCCAATGGCCGAAATGGCCGCCTCGCTGGATACGATATCTCAAAAAGAACTTTGGGCTTTATTGGTTAAAACTTCCTCAAAACCGGTAGAAAAAATTGAGATTACAAAAAATCCTGCAGATGAATATATGATGGCAGGAGCTGACCTGAAGGAAATGCCTAAAGGAATAAAAGATCCGGAGCAGCGAAAAAAAATGCGTGAAAAATCACGAGACGATTTAAAAACAATGAACCTGCGCTGGCTGGATACAATGGTTAACAGCGAAGCACAATTAAGAGAAAAGATGAGTCTTTTCTGGCATGGGCATTTTGCATGCCGTACTTTAAACAGCTTTTATGCACAGGAACTTTTGCAAACAATCCGTACCAATGCATTGGGCAGTTTTGCAGATATGTTGAAAGCGGTTAGTAAGTCGCCGGCCATGCTGCAGTTTTTAAATAATCAGCAAAATAAAAAATCGCACCCCAACGAAAACTTTGCCCGGGAAGTAATGGAACTCTTTACCATGGGGCGTGGCAATTATACAGAAACTGATGTAAAAGAAGCTGCACGGGCTTTTACCGGATGGGCTTTTAATGTACAAGGCGAATTTGTTTTCAGAAAAAACCAGCATGATAGTGGTGATAAAACCTTTTTGGGCAAAACCGGTAATTTTAATGGCGATGATATTTTAGATATGTTGCTGAAAAATAAGCAAACCGCAAATTACATCAGCAAAAAAATATACAGATTTTTCGTTAATGAGCAGGTGAACGAGCAAAACCTGCAATGGTTAAGCAACCGTTTTTACAGCAATAATTA
This sequence comes from Chitinophagaceae bacterium, assembly GCA_031360765.1. Classification (GTDB taxonomy): domain Bacteria; phylum Bacteroidota; class Bacteroidia; order Chitinophagales; family Chitinophagaceae; genus Ferruginibacter. Next base: position 72 of record JANMBZ010000058.1, on the reverse strand, counting down.
CAATATTGGAAAATTGCTTGAAGACATTTACACAAGTACCTGGTTTTATGATGAAAAAAATATTGGTACACG
>JANMBZ010000036.1:0-5447 GCA_031360765.1 Chitinophagaceae bacterium | reverse complement strand
TGGCAATCTCCGCTAAACTCTTATTTAGAGCTAATAATTTGTAGATCTCCACACGCTCAAAATGTGTGAGCCTGGTAAACTTTGTTCGCATCATACAAGCTAAGAATTTACTTAGCGTTGCGTTAGATTATTGAACCGGCTTTTTACCATCTGGTCAACATATTCCTGAGGTAATTTATCAAATGATGCAGGGCTTTCTGCATTTTCGTATTTATTGGTAATGGCTTTTACAGCTTCATAAGTTCCCTGCTCATCTTTAAAACTTATTTTTCCTTTGGCATGCACCACCATATAATTCCAGGTGCTACCCATAAGCGGATTTGTGTACCAGCTTGCACTTATATGTGCATGAGGCCCGCTAAAAATGACAAGTACATTTTCGTTTTTTGTAAAGGCAATATGGTGATCGGTCTTTTTCATCAGGTGACCACTTAAAAATATTTTGCTATCTTCTACAACTTCAACTTCCAAAGGGATATGAGTGGCAGCGGGGAATTGATCTCCATGTCCGATAATTGCAGCAAATGAAGTTTCTTTCATAAAGGCAACTACTTTTTCGGTATCAGCTTCCGTGTAGTAGGGAAATTTGTACATCCTATAAATTGATTTTTTCTAAAATTAGTTTTTCAATTTCCTCATCCTGCCATTTATTCTCAATATCCGGCATTGCCATTATTTGTTGCATAATAGCTTCCTGTTTTTGCCCGTTTATCAGCGCATCACTATATCTTATCTGCGGACTGAATGTTACCTGGCTGTAAAGTGGTATCCATTTACCGGGATATTTTTTGCTGAAGGCCGCTTCAATTTTTTTCTGCAATAAAAATTTAGGGTCGGCAACTTTATCTCTCATTTCCACAAAATTATTCAGTGCCAGGTCTGCAATGGCATCGCCATCAGGTTTTCTTAAAGATTGGTATTCGGGTAAAATTTCAGCCCAGTTATCATTATGTTTTTCAATGAGGCTGTTTAAAACTGCGCAGTCTTCAAAGCCACAGTTCATGCCTTGTCCAAAAAAGGGTACAATAGCATGGGCCGCATCACCAATTAATGCAAATTTATCTTTCCGTATCCAGGGGAAACATTTTACAGTTACTAAGGATGCGGTAGAATTATTAAAAAAATCAGCTTCCAATGTAGGCATTAAAGCAGCAGCATCTGTAAAAGTTTTTTCAAAAAATGATCTCACTTTTTCTTTTGTAACCAGTGTTGCAAATGAAGTTTCGCCTTCAAAAGGAAAAAACAAAGTACAGGTAAAACTCCCATCTATATTTGGTAAAGCAATCATCATGTAATTGCCACGTGGCCAGATGTGTAAGGCGTTTTTCTCTAGCAAAAAACTTCCGTTTTCTCCCGAAGGAATCGTTAATTCTTTATAACCAAAGTCTATGTAGTATTGATTATACTGAAATCGGTCATGTTGCATCTGATGAGTTAGCCTGGCGGCAGAAAAAGCACCATCGCTGCCAAAGATCAAATCTGCTTTTACAATTTCTGATTCCGGTGAATTGGTTTTTTCAAATTCAATTTTATTTTCAGCCCAGTTAATGTTGTTGCATTTTTCATTGAATAAAATTTGTACGCCATTGTCTTCGGCAAGGTCCATCAACTTGCAATTCAACTCACCTCTTGATACTGAATTGATGTACTGCCCTTCATTTCCATAAGCCTGGTAGGCAGTGCTGCCATCTGCATTGTGCATAAAGCGGCCATGCATGGGGATACAAATTTTTCTGATCTCATCCATCAAACCAACTTCTTCCAAAGCCTTAATGCCACGGTCGCTCAAAGCAAGATTGATGGAACGGCCTGCAGCCATTTCCTGCTTACGCATATCGGCCCTGCGTTCAAATATTTTTACATTGTATCCACGCCTGGATAAATAAATGGAGAGCAATGAGCCAACCAATCCGGCACCAATAATTACAGTTTCTTTCTTGCTCATCAGTTTTTATTTAGTATCAGTTTTACAATTTCTCCAAACTTCCATACATCTTCAAAACTATTGTACAGCGGTACCGGTGCAACCCTTATAACATTCGGCTCACGCCAATCGGCGAGTACGCCATTTTGTTTCAGTGTATCAAAAACTTCCTTTCCTCTTTTCAGCAACAGCAAAGAAACCTGGCAACCTTTATTTTCTTTGGGTGTAATAATTTCTATCTTTTTTTCAGAAGATGCAGCATTCATTTCTTCAATAATAAAACATAAATAATCACTTAATTGTTTTCCTTTAAAGATTATATTTTCTATACCTGCTTCTTCAAAAATATCCAGCGATGCTTTGTGTGCGGCCATGCTTAATACCGGTGCATTGCTTAGTTGCCAGCCTTCGGCGGTGGCAATGGGTTTAAAACCTTTCTCCATCTGAAAGCGGGTAGCTTTATCGTGCCCCCACCAACCGGCAAGCCTTGGTAATGCAGTATTGCCTGCATGTTTTTTATTGATGAATGCTCCGGCAACGCCCCCCGGACCGCTATTTAAATACTTATAACTGCACCAGCAGGCAAAGTCAACATCCCAATCATGCAGATGCAGTTCAATATTGCCGGTAGCATGTGCAAGGTCAAATCCGCAGTAAGCTCCTGCCTCATGTGCTGCTTCGGTAATTATTTTCATATCGAAAACCTGACCGCTGTAATAATTTACGCCCCCAAAAATTACCAATGCAGTCTGGCTGCCATGTTCTTTTATGGTTGCAAGAATATCTTCTGTTCTGATGGTATGTTCGCCATCTCTGGGTGCAACTTCTATAATTACTTCATCAGGATTTAATTCATGAAACTTCGCCTGCGTTTCCAATGCATATTGATCAGATGGAAATGCTTTTGCTTCGCAGATTATTTTAAATCTATCTTTTGTAGGCTGATAAAAACTCGCCATCAGCAAATGCAGGTTTACGGTCAGTTGATTCATCACCACAATTTCTTCCGGCAATGCACCTATAATTTTGGTGAGCAGTTGTGGAAACATTTCATGATAACTAAACCAGGGCTGCCTGGCATGAAAATGACCTTCTACACCAAAGCTGGCCCAGTCTTCCAGTTCGTTCAGCACATAATCCTGGGTGGTTTTGGGTTGAAGGCCAAGGGAATTACCGGTAAAGTAAATGCATTCGTTTCCGTTGATGACGGGAATATAAAATTTAGAACGAAAATCTTTTAATGGATCTGCAGCATCTAATTGTTTGGCAAAATCTAAACTATTCGCAAATATCATCTTGTAGTTTTAATCTATTGTAGCAATCACTTTTAATTCTATTGCAATCGGCGTTGGCAAACTTTTTACTTCTACTGTTGTTCTGCATGCCTGCACATCTATAAAATGTTCGCCGTAAATTTTATTGTAAACAGGAAAGTCTTTTTTCATGTTGGTTAAGAAAACGGTAACATCCACAATTTTATCCCAACTGCTGCCGCTGGCTTCCAATACGGCTTTTACATTGGCAAACACCTGAAGGGTTTCCGCTGCAATATCATACTTAATTATATGGCCATTAGCATCCTGCTCTAATCCTGGAATAGTATTGTCTTTTGCACTTCTGCTGCCAATGCCTGAAAGGAATAAAAGATTTCCTACACGCCTGGCATGAGGGTAAGCACCTAAGGGTATGGCTGCTTCATTTGTATTTATTATTTTTTCTTCCATAAAATTAACATCCTGAAGTTTTACAAGTTTTCTTCTTAAGGGGTTTGAAGCAATACACTTTTAAGCCATTGTTTTTTCTTGGTTTACAATTGAGTCTATAAAATCATTCACATTTAATTCTTTCAACGCAGCATATAGTTTTCTATTCTGATTTGCATCTTCAGCCAAGGCGTATTTCATTTGCTGATATTTGAGCCTGGCCCAATCATGTTTTCTTAAAAAATCACGGGTTAAAATATGTCTTTCCAGTGCCTTACTGTGGGCCGGGCAAACATAAAGATGATGCTTTAGAATGTCTAAAATTTTATGATTGTCATAATCTTTTCTTTTAAATACTTCCCGGTCTTCAATTCCCTGATTTCCGTTGTGGTAATATCCTGCCTTTTCCAATCTGTATTTTATTATTTTAAAATCTGCTACATCGGTATAGATAATATCAATGTCAATTATTGGTTTTGAATCTAAATTTGGTACAGCAGTACTTCCAATGTGTTCAATACTAAATGTAAGTCCTGCCAAAGCAATTTCAATTTCATGTTTTATATATCCAAAATCTGTAGCCCAAGCGGGTGAATATTTTTCGAGTATCATGTAACAGCATTCTGTTTTAAAATTGAATACAAACATTTTTCGCCTCCGTGAAAAACCGCAACGCTTCCCATCCGCCTTCTCTGCCAACACCACTGTTCTTTAAACCGCCGAATGGCGTACGCAAATCCCTTACCAGCCAGCAGTTTACCCAAATGATACCGGCTTCTACTTTTGATGCAACACGGTTTGCTTTGCCAATATCCTGTGTCCAGATGGTTGCAGAAAGTCCATAACCTGTTGCATTTGCCAATGCTATTGCTTCTTCTTCCGTATCAAAAGGCTGAATGGTAACAACTGGTCCAAAAATTTCTTCCTGGTTGGTTCTGCAGTTTTGATCAAGCCCTTCAATAATGGTGGGTTCGATAAAATATCCTTCGGCACATCTTCCTTGCAGCTCAACTGCATTACCGCCGCATAAAATGATGCCACCCTCTTCTTTGGCAATGGCTATGCAGTTCATTATTTTTTCAAAATGTACTTTACTTACAATGGCGCCCTGCTTGGTTTTTTCATCAAGCGGATCGCCAACGATTAATTTTTTTATTATTGGAATAAAGTGCTTTTTAAATTCTTCGTAAGCGGATCTTTCAAGCAATATCCTGCTGCCGCATAAACATATTTGTCCCTGGTTGCCAAAAGATGAGCGGATGGTTTCAGTTAACATTTTTTCCCAGTTACAATCATTAAAAATAATATTGGGATTTTTACCACCTAATTCCAGCGATAATTTTTTGAACATAGGTGCAGCAATTGATGCAATGCGTTCACCGGCTTTTGTGCTGCCGGTAAATGAAATGGCTTTAATATCCGGATGCTTTACAATGGCTTCGCCGCAATGCTGGCCAACGCCGTGAACAATATTTAAAATACCATCTGGCAAGCCGGCTTCTTTGCAAATTTTTCCTAAGAGAAAAGCCGTAACTGGTGTTACTTCAGATGGTTTTGCAATTACGCAATTGCCTGCGGCTAATGCAGGGGCGATCTTCCAGGTGAATAAATATAAAGGCAAATTCCAGGGAGAAATACAGCCAACGATTCCGATCGGTTGGCGCATTGTATAATTCACCGCTTTGTCTTCCATTTGGTGGCTTTCATTTGCAAAATGCATAATACCTGTTGCAAAAAAACGAAAATTAGATGATGCTCTTGGAATATCAACTTCTTTGCTCAGCCATAAAGGTTTGCCATTGTCATTGGTTTCAGCCAAA
>JANMBZ010000225.1:0-2220 GCA_031360765.1 Chitinophagaceae bacterium | reverse complement strand
AGCTCAATAAGAATACTAATGCAGTTAAATACATGAATTTGGGTCGTAGAATAGTGCTCATGCAAAAGCCGGTTTTAAAATTGATAATTGGATATTTGACAAATACAATAAAAACTAATAGGTTTTAAAAATGTAGTTGTTGCATTAAAAAACCTGAGTGCAACAGGCAGTGCATCCCAAACAGTAATATTGAACGCATCCTGTATACAACTGCCACTGCTGGCATCGCTTACTGTGTATGTAAATGTGCCTGTAACCGTATTATTTAAAGTAACGCTTCGTGTTGTTGCGCCACCATTGCTTGGCCAGTAATAATTTCCTTTCCAGGTAGCCGTGCGTGTTATGGGATTATTTAAAACCACATCTATGTTTTGTGTTTTGTTTACATCTTTAAATATTGTAAACTGGTCACGTACAATTGGAGTTGGTGCTGTTGTGTATGAAATGAATTTTACATCAAGCCGGTTACTGTCTATTTCAAAATAAAGGCTGCCGCCATTATTTACATAAACATAAGAATAGTACATACAGTTTTGCAGAAAACCTGAAGCCTGCGAGGCATTGCTTACCTGCCCGGCCGAACTGGAAACAATATAGATACTGCCATGATTATACCGGCCCGAATTATATGCATAAGCACATGAATTGGAAGAGCCGTCATACTTTCCGTTTTGTGTATTACCGGTTGCTGTGTGTGTAGCTGCATTAAAATTTACATCCTCCAGCGGGCTTGCATATGTATTGTAAAAGTTTTTTAAAAGATAGCTTCTTTCGTACCCATGCGCATGGCCGCATAAGTTGAGGTCAACGCCATTACGTTCCAGGATACGAACAAATTTTTCCCGTACAGCTACCATGTCAAGTTCACCGGCACCCCCATTGTAATCGGAACTGTGGCTGGTTTTTGTAAAAGGCGGGTGATGAAAATAAGCAATAGTCCATCTCTTTGTATTAGCTGCCAGGTCTGCTTTTAGCCAGGTTGCCTGTGCGCCGCTGGTATCGTACAATTTTGTTGTATTGCCATCATCTTTACCATAAGAGTCAGGTGAAATAAAATGTACGTCGCCTATGTTGAAAGAATAATAATTTTGTACGTTAGAAGCCAGGCCGCCATTTTGCCCTACCGATGGAACAGAAAAATTTAAATGATAGGGCATACTGAGAGCTGGTGTGGCTCCGGTTTTGCCTGTACCTGTAGCATAGGCATTATCACCAAGCAGTAACATGGCATCAATATCATTTGACCCAACATAATTAATAAGCGTGTTTTTAACATCAACCTGGTTCGCTGAATTATTACCACAATCGCCCAGCGCAATAAACCGTAGTTTACGTGTAGTATTTGATGGCGGTAAGGTTAAAAAATAATTGGTATTGGTTGCCTGAAGTGTTTGCGTGCTGCTGCCGATGGTGTACCAGTATTTTGTATCGGCGGTTAATCCGCTTATTTGTACAATATGCTCTGTTGAGGATGTTGCAGAATTAACTGTACCGGTATAGGTTCCAAAAACTGTTCCCCATTGTACTCTTGAATTTTCAGCAATATCGGTTCTCCATCTTATTATAATACTGGTTTGTGTGCCAACCTGCAAATATGGCCCCCTGGTTAAAACAGCCGGTGGTGGCAGGCTTAAAGCATTTTCATTTAAATTATTATCAATAATAGTTTTTGTAACAGGCGTTGTGCCTGGTATGCGGTTGGTATTTGCCGAAAGTTGAACACTATATTCCTTATCAATACCTTTCAACCTTACAGCTGAACCTGATAATAATAAGATTAGTACAGTGTAAACATCTTTCATAAAGTATTTTATTTTCGGATTCCGGATTTTGTAATAAAAATTCTACATAACAGCTCAAACTCCTACTACAAAACAGCTTGAAGCATGTTTTGCGAATTCAAAATTTTAGTAAAACAGCACGGTTCATCCAATAGTAACGTAGTCATTTAAAAAATTATTACAAAAACTTTTGCACTAAACCTGATCCGTAAATCTGCCATATAAAAAAAGCCCCTTCCGTTTTGGAAGGGGCAATTGATGAAGAAAATAAGTTTATATGCTGTTATCTCAGCAGAATCAGTTTTTGTGTAATCACTTCTTCATTTACGTACACCTGTATAATGTAAACACCACTGCTGTATCTGTCGAGGCCTGTTAACTGAATGGTGTTGGCTCCTTTAAGTACTTTTTGATCTTTAAGTAATACCAGTTTACCATT
>JANMBZ010000216.1:0-3238 GCA_031360765.1 Chitinophagaceae bacterium | reverse complement strand
GAGTTTGGAAAAAATCTGGGCATTGCTTTTCAGGTGCAGGATGATTATTTAGATGCATTTGGCGATCCGGAAAAATTTGGAAAAAAAGTGGGCGGCGATATTATTGCAAATAAGAAAACCTTCTTAATGATTCATGCTTTTGAAACGGCAAAGCCTGCACAGTTGAGCGAATTGAAAGAACTGATGAAAACTGATCCTGCAGATAAAGTAGAAAAGGTAATGCAAATATTCCGCGATTGTAAAGTGGATGATTGGGCAAAGGAATTTAAAAATATATATCTGCAAACTGCTTTAAAACATCTTGAAGATACGGCCGTACTCTCTGCCCGTAAAAAACCATTGCAGGAACTGGCTGATTATTTGATGATGAGAGAAAGTTAAAAAGAGTTTTGTGCATTTTGTTATTGGGGCTACACCAAAAATCCACAAATAATGTCTGATAAAATTCAAAAAAGTGAAGAGAAAAAAGACAAAATGTCTTTTTTTGATTTTGCCACAGAAATGGTCGGATGGTTACAAATTGTTGCATCTCCACTTTTAGCAGCAGTTGTACTTGCAGCTTTAATCTACTTTTCAAATCCAACTATTTTCAGACTTTTTTTTGCAATCGCAGTCATTCTTCTGGGATTAGTAGTAGGGATAATTTTTGCAACAAGAGTGTGGAAGAAACAAGGAACTGTTCACTTTGTTTCAAGAGTGATGGCAACTCCCGAACTTGACAATTTAGATGAAGACAAAAAATAAATGCAATCAATTCCGGTTTTTTTGTAGGGCCGACATTATATTTAGCTTCTATTCTCATAACTAAAAATTTTTCCTTAATTTCCTTCTACCAAAACAAAACCAACATGTCAAATTCTTTATTCCGCACAAAAAAAATTGAAAGTATATTAGCCGAGGGCAGCGATGATACACATGGCGGTGGCGGCTTAAAGCGTGTGCTTACCGTACGTGACCTTACTTTTTTTGGCATTGCCGCCATATTGGGCGCAGGCAGTTTCAGCAGTTTGGGTTTTGCTGTATTTCATGGTGGTCCGGGTGTGGTAATTTTATTTGTAATTACCGGTATTGCCTGTGCATTTACAGCATTGTGTTACTCTGAGTTTGCAAGCCGCATACCGGTTGCAGGCAGTGCTTATACTTATGCTTACGCCAGCTTTGGTGAGTTGTTTGCCTGGGTTATCGGTTGGGCATTGATAATGGAATATTCTATTGGCAATATTTATGTTGCTTATAGCTGGAGCGATTATTTTACATCACTCATGGGGAAAATGAATGTTCACATTCCCGAATATTTATGTACCAGTTATATGGAAGCAAAACATGCTGTTGAAGGTGGCAGTACCAATGCAGATGAACTGGCCGCCTGGAACAATGCACCGGTTGTAGCAGGATTAAGAATGATTTTGGATTTGCCTGCATTGATAATAAATTTTTTAATTACTTATTTAGTTTACCGTGGTGTAAAAGAAAGCCGCAACTTCAGCAACATCATGGTGATGTTGAAAATAGCCGTGGTGGCACTTATCATCATTGTTGGAGGTTATCTTGTTTTTTCAAACGGGCTTACTGCTAACTGGACACCGCCAAATGATGCCGGTGTAAAATCTTTTATGCCAAACGGTTTCAGCGGTGTAATGCTGGCTGTTGCAAGCGTCTTTTTTGCCTACATTGGTTTTGATGCTGTGAGTGTATTGGCTGAGGAAAGTAAAAATCCTCAGCGGGATTTGCCAAGAGGAATGATTCTTTCTCTCGTAATCTGCACCATCATTTATATTTTATTAACCCTGGTTTTAACCGGCGCTGTTAATTACAGAAATTTTGATGGGGTAGGAGATCCCCTTGCATTTATTTTTGAACCGCAGAACCTGAATGTAGGCTGGATGCAGTTTTTAGTTGCAGTGGTAGCCGTTGTTGCCATGACGAGTGTACTGCTTGTTTTTCAAATGGGGCAGCCACGTATATGGATGAGCATGAGCCGTGATGGATTGTTGCCACCGGTGTTCGAAAAAATTCATCCAAAATTTAAAACACCCTCTTTTGCAACAATCGTTACAGGGCTTGTAGTAGGTGTTCCCATTCTTTTTACCGATAAAACATTTGTGTTGGATTTTACCAGCATTGCAACGCTTTTTGCGTTTGTATTGGTTTGTGGTGGCGTATTGTTAATTCCACGTAAAGAAAAAATAGGGGGCCGTTTTCACCTGCCATATATTAATGGGCAAATTATTTTTCCTGTAATAGTTGCAGGTTCAATTCTTGTGGCATCAATGCTTTCTAAAACATATTTTTCTGATCTTTTTAATTTTGATTATAGTTCAAATGCTGATTTTGCTGCCGGTAAAAAATCTTTTATGGATATGGCAATCACCAATATTTCGTTAATCATCTTTTGGTTAAGTGCCATACTGCTGGCGGTTTTCGCCTTTATTAAAAAATATTCTCTGATACCACTAATGGGTGTTATAACCTGTATGTACCTGCTTACCGGCATGAGCAAAAGTAATTGGGTATGGTTTATAGGCTGGCTGGTTTTGGGTATTATTATTTACTTTTTATACGGTTATAATAAAAGCAAACTGGCTGGCAAGGATTAAAACATCCATTTAAAATTGTAAGAAACAAAAAACCTGCATCAGATCAATGATGCAGGTTTTTTTATAAGATTGAAAATTTATTTCTTCTCTAACACCAAAACAATCTTGTTAAAATCAGCGGCAGCATTAATAACTTTTTTAAAAGTTTCAAACTCACTCAAAGGATATTTAAGTTCCCGGTACGTTTCCGTTACTTCTACATCAAGGCTGTTGCCGGTTAAAGTGTACGTGCTTATAAAACCAAGTGTCATTACATTGTTCTTTTTTTCCTGTATATCAATATTCAGATCTTTCAGGTTTTTTATGCTGTATCCATCCGGTATCTGGAATTTGATTTTGCGGTACAATACATGCGGATATGGCATTTCAGCTGGTAACTGCCTGGGTTTTTCCTGGTACATCTGCTCCTGTGTACCAATTAATTCTCCCACTTTAAATAACAGTTTATTGCCTGCCCTGTCTAATAATCGTGCAGTGTGTATGGTACCGCTGATAATTAAAGGTTTGTTATCCCATAAATCTGTAAAACTGGTATTCTCTGCTTTTATGTTTTGTATATTTTCACTTTTAGCAACACCACTTATAATTTCTTTCAACGCTTCCTGCTGTTTGTCAACTGTTAAAAAACTCCATATTGGTCT